>RFVZ01000043.1 GCA_009922405.1 Betaproteobacteria bacterium | reverse complement strand
TTTCCACCACGTTCTCGCCCACGTGCCGGTGGACGCTGGCAAGCAATTGCGGGTTACCCGACATATCGACAAAGGCCGTTCGCAAATCGGAATCGATCGCAGCGATGTTGTCGTATGTCAGCACCTGATCGCAGCAACCCAGACTCTTGACGAAGTCCACGTTGCGAGGCGAGGTCAAGCCAACGACCTTCTGGGAAATTTTCTTGTCGCCATGAAGCATGCATGCAAGCCCGAACGCCGTTTTCGACGATACGGACCCGATGACGACTTGCTGGGCGCCAAAAAAATCGTTGTCGATCAAATAATCGTACAGAATCCAGGAAGTTGCGAATAGCGGAAAAAAGAGACTTCGCTCATCTTCGAAACCTCGCAACATCGGAGGCTCGGCTGCCGTCCTCTGATACTTGTTGTAAAGCGCAGGCAGTTCGCTGCGGTGTGGTGCGAAGTCGATCAAATCGGCCGTCGTCACTTTCCCAGGCACCAGGGTTAGATGCGAAGCCATCGGAAAAAATCCCCAGATCCGTTCACCGACTGGCACGGTATCGCACTGAGATTCAACAACGTCGGCAAAACCCCAGACGGGGATCTTTCCCCAGCCTTCGGATGCCGGAAAGTAGCCCCAGTACCCGATCGCATCTCCACTGACCGCATAACTGATGTTGTTCGCGGTCAGAGCGCACCGATCAACCGCGACGCGAACTTCCCCTGCTGCAATCGGTGGGGCTTCAATCGTTACGGCCTTGATGTCACGAAACTGTTGACGGTTTACCCAGAATTCCTTGATCTGCAACTTCGTCTCCTTGAAAAACGAGACCTGTGGCTCGGAGAAAAAACCTAGCGCACCTCGATACCGGCCTTAGTGGAACATATTGGCACGAACCGTGTCAATTTAGCTAAGCTTCGTTAATATCGTCCGGTCGTCATCCACGGATACGTTAGGAATTTGCCCATGACAACCGGTGCCTGCGACCTGCTTTCACTGATTCCTGCCGAGGTCCCCGCGGTTAACCGCGTTCCCCACCTCAGGGCAAGAATGATGGAGGTCATGGATAACGTAACGGGCGAAGTGTGGCTAAGCCTTGACGAAGTCACGCCCGCCCAAGCCAAGGCTCTAGAGATCGGACCTGGGATGGTCAAGTACGGGCCCGCAGTATCGTCCATGGACTTGGCCTGGTTTGACCGCTCGCCTGGCGCCGGCGCGGACGGCCCACTCACGGAACGCGTGATCGGTGGACTGCGCTTTCGTCTGGTGGCCAAGCCCGGGAAATTTGCGCCCTTGCCGGGAGGTTCCGGCATCGAAGCGATGGTCGACAAACACCACTGCGTCGTGTTTTCAGCGGGTCGTGAACTTGAATTCCTGATTAGCCCGGAGGGGTATGCCTTTGTGGAACAAGTCGACGCGCTCGCCGATTCGAAACCATTCGAATGTCCACCCGGCTTCAGCCTTCGCCGGCTCACCCTCAGCAAACCTTGGGTGTTTAGAGCCCCTCGGCCAGCCAAAGCCTACTTTTTCTTCCCGTCTTTGCGCAGCTTCCAGGGACCGGTCACCGAAATGCCCGGTTGATAAGCCCAGAACGCAGCCGACTTCGCTTAAGCAAAAGAATGCGCGGAGGCCAATGCGCCGAGGCGCTTTGTGATAGCGAAGAATTCCGCGACGGTGTCTTCGATGATGCGCTGCGCCGATTTCACCTCGTGAATCAGACCTGCGCTCTGTCCCGCCAGTGCCGGAGCCGCCTCCATGTCCCCGTCAAAATACACTTGGCGAATTCCCTTGAATGCATCGGGAGGCAGGAGTCCAGACTGATGCACGGCCAACATGCTCTGAGACTTGAGCGCACGGATACAGGGCGTGGACTTCTGATTCAACACCAGCGTACCGGTCGCAGCTGCATCGACAATTGCGTTCTTGTAATTCGCATGAACCGGGCTCTCGGCAGCGCTTACAAACCGGGTCCCCATCTGGATCGCCTCAGCCCCTAGTGCAAAGGCGGCTGCCATGCCGCGACCGTCGCAGATCCCTCCCGCCGCAATCAAAGGGACATCGACCTTCTCGCGAATGGCTTGAAGCAGGACCAGGGTGGAGACCTCCTCCGGATTCTTGAAGCCTCCGCCCTCCGCACCTTCTACAACGAGGCCATCCACGCCAGCATCGACGCACTTCTGCGCCAGCTCCAGGGTCGGAACCGCATGGTAGACGGCAATCCCCGCGCTCTTGAGCGGTGCGATGAACTTCGCGGGGCTACCTGCCGAAGTGCTCACCCAACGTACGCCACTCTCACAGACAAACTTGAGCATGGCGTCGTCTTTAAGAAACCGGATGGGCAGATTGACCCCAAACGGCAGCCCGGAAGCGCGCATGACCTCGATCTCGCGTTTGCAGTCTTCGGTCTCGCCCGAAGAAGTTTCAATCACGCCCAAGCCACCCGCTCGCGACACCGACAGCGCCAACTGTGATCGGGCAATCCAGCCCATGGGTGCCTGAATGATGGGATATCGGGCGCCCGTATGGGCGAGGACTCGATTCATGTGAAGTTCCAAACGTTAAGGGCTTCAGGCCAGGGGTTCAATGGCCGAGGAAATTCGGCTTTCGCTTTTCGACAAACGCTCGAATGCCCTCGCTGAAGTCTGCGTCCAGCGCGGAAGCGACGAAGTTGTCCTGTTCGGCCTGCAATTGCTCCGGGAGCGTCCGGTTCAGCGACTGATTGATCAGATTTTTCGTTCGACCATAAACCGCAGTCGGACCCTTCGCCAGACGTGCGGCGAGCTTGGTGGTCGCGCCCTCGAGTTCAACCACCGGGACGACCCGGTTGATCAGACCCAGTTCGAGTGCCCGGGTTGCATCAAAACGATCTCCCAACATCGCGATTTCCATTGCCTGTTTGACCCCAACCGTGCGCGGCAGGGCATAGGTTGCCCCCCCATCCGGCGACGTCCCGATATGGCAATACGCGAGAGTGAAGTAGCTGCTATCGGCCGCGACAACCAGATCACAGGCACTCATCAGCGATATGCCAAACCCTGCCACGGCGCCCTTGACGCTAGCGATCACCGGTTTGGGCATTCGCCGCAGGCGAGTAATGATGCTGTGGGTCTGGGAGATCCCGTGCTCGAAAAGTTTCCGGCGTTCTTGCGGATCGGTCGGCCCCTCGCTGAAGCCTTTGACATCGCCACCCGCCATGAAGTGATCACCTGCGCCCTGGATGACCACACACCGAATGACCGTATCGTGCTCGAGTCGAGTACTGATCTCGACCAGCGCCTCATTCATTTCCCACGACAGCGCATTCAGCGCGGCTGGGCGATTTAGAGTCACGGTGGCGATCGGGCCTTCGATCGTGAGAATCACTGGATCCATTAGGGTCTCCTTGGCGTTTGTTGATTGAAGTGATTAAACCTTGACGATCAACTTACCCGTGTTCCTACCACTGAAAAGCATATTGATCGCCTCTGGAAACCGATCGAGTCCGTCGACCACATGCTCACTGAATTTGAGCTTTCCGTCCGTTAGCCAACCAGCCATTTGGGCGATCGCCACCGGGAACTGCTTTGCATAGTCCAGGACCACGAAGCCTTCCATCCGCGCTCGCGAAACCAGTAGCTGGAGATAATTCGACGGGCCGGCGGGTCGCTCCGTGGCGTTGTATTGACTGATCGCTCCGCAAATCACGACTCGAGCCCGCAACGCAAGGCGGGTCAAACAGGTATCGAGGATCTTCCCACCAACGTTATCAAAATAAACATCGATTCGATCGGGGCAGTGCTTTTTCAGCCCTTCCGCAACCGACTCGTTCTGATAATCAATACACGCATCAAATCCAAACTCATCGACCACCGCACGACACTTGTCGGCCCCACCGGCAATGCCAACCACACGACAGCCAAGAATCTTGGCAATCTGCCCGACGACCGATCCCACGGCTCCAGCGGCGGCAGACACCACCACGGTCTCGCCGGCCTTGGGTTGGCCCACTTCGAGCAGGCCAAAGTAGGCCGTCATACCGGTCGATCCAAAACCGCCCAGGTAGGTTGGTAGCGGAGCCAGCCGGGGATCAATTTTGAAAAAACCTTTGGCGGGACCGACATACTCCGATTGGACCCCAGTCATCCCGAAAACGGCATCACCGGCGGCAAACGCAGCCGATCGTGACTCCAGCACGTGGCCAACGCCACTGGCACGCATCACCTCGCCCAGTGCAACTGGCGGAAGGTAACTGCGGACGTCGTCGAGCCAACCCCGCATTGCAGGGTCGACCGAAATGTATTCGACCGAAACGCGCAGATCGCCGTCCTCGAGAGCGGGCGGCGCGTCCTGCGTGATATGCCAGGTCGAAGCGTTGGTCATTCCCTTGGGGCGGGCGTTGAGGCGAATCTGGGTCGGCGTTGTCTGAGTTTGGGTCTTACTTAACGTCATGAAGAAGTCTCCTCGGTAAGAGCGTGATGTGCGAGGCGATCGCGCGCTTGTTTAATCGGTCGCCGGTGGTTTCACCGCCAGAAAACGGATGAGGTGCTCAACCAGCAACTCGGGCTCGTCTTCCTGAATGAAATGCTTGGCGTTTGGAAAGACCGCATGGTCCTGGCCTTTGGCGCCCGGGATTGCGCGCTGCATTCTCTTATCCGCGCCGCGGGCAACCAGATCTTTGGCGCCAAACAAAGTCAAGAAGGGCTTCTTGAATGTCTTGAGCTTGTCCCAAGCAGACTTGTTCAAGGGTACGTTAGGGTTATCGGGGCGGACCGCGATCAAGACCGGGAACTTGGCCGGACCCCGCTCGTACTCCGGCGTCGGATAGGGTGCACGGTAGGCTCGATAGACGTCATCACTGATCTTCCTGGCAAATCCTGGCTTGAGTACGAACCACGGGAAACGGGTTGCTCGTTTCATGACTGCAGTCCAGAGGTCGAGAAACCAGTTTCCTCCGCCCCCCACCGGCATTCCGCTGTTGGAAATCGCCACCCGGTCGAATCGTTCCGGAAATTTGACGACCAGGTGCAACCCAATCGTTCCGCCCCAATCCTGGCAATACAGCGTGACGTTCTGCAAATCCATGGCGAGCAGCCACTTCGACATCCAGTCAATGTGGGCCGGCAGCGTGTAGTCCTGTTTCGATGCTGGTTTATCGGAACGCCCGTGCCCGACCAGATCCACCGCAATCACGCGACGCCCGGTGGACGCGAGTGGGCGCAGCATGTGCCGATGGAGGTAGGACCAGGTCGGGTTGCCATGCATGAGCACAATCGGTTCGCCATCCGAGGGTCCCTGCTCGGCATGGGCGATCCGGATCGGCGTACCGTCATCGGCGGTGATGGTCGTGTAGTGTGGTTCGAAATCCCAACCAGGCAATCCTTCAAAGTGCGAATCAGGGGTACGCAGGATTTTCATCATTCACTGCCGCCCTGCGAGGCTACTGCTTTCTTGATTTGCTCGACGGTCACGTAGCCCCGGCGTTCAGAGTCCAGCTGTTCGAAGTTCTTCGCGACTCGGGGCATTCCCTCCTTCGCTTCGTCCAGCGTCAGCTTACCGTCCTTGTTTTTATCCGCTTCTTTGAAGCGCTTATCAATCATTGATTCGATTGACGCGCCAAAAAGTTGCGCCTGAGCGGGGCAAGCAATGGCGATGGCAAAAAACAGAATGGATCTACTTTTGATCGCGATCGGCTTTGCAAACCGAATTGGCGCAATACGAAAACTGTTCATCGGATGGTCCCAACCGTCAAGCCGACTTGGACAGGGCTTCTCGAATCTCCCTGCGCAGAATCTTGCCCACCGGGCTTTTAGGGAGGTCAGCCATGAAGTGCACGTGCTTCGGGATCTTGTAACCGGTGAGTTCGAGTTTGCAATGCGCGATCACGTCCTGCTCCGTCAGCGAAGGGTCCTTGCGGACAACGCACAAGTGGACGGCCTCGCCCGTCACTGGATCAGGGCGGCCAATCGCTGCGACTTCGCCGACACCAGGATGCATCGCGACCACGCCTTCGATCTCATTGGGGAACACGTTGAACCCGGAGACCAGAACCATATCCTTGACCCGATCCACAATTCGCAAAAAACCCTGCGCATCGATGGTCGCCACGTCGCCCGTACGAAGAAAACCATCGCTCGTCATCACATTGGCCGTTTCTTCGGGGCGCTGCCAGTACCCCGCCATGACCTGTGGACCGCGCACGCAGAGTTCGCCACGTTCCCCCAGAGCCACCTCAATGCCATTGGCATCGCGCAACGACACCTCAGTCGACGGCAACGGGAGTCCGATCGATCCCGTAAAGTCTGGCCGATCCATCGGCGTAACTGAAACCGTAGGAGAGCATTCGGTCAGCCCATACCCTTCGGCCAAAGGCGACCGCGTCAGTGCCTGCCAGCGCTCGGCGACTGCCCGCTGGATTGCAGTCCCACCGCCTACCGACACCTTGAGCGCCGAGAAATCGAGCTTCTCAAACCCAGGCTCGTTCAATAAGTTATTGAAAAGCGTATTGACCCCTGGCAAGGTCACAAAGCGGTACTTCGACAACACCTTCAGAAACGCCTTGGTGTCGCGGGGGTCCGCAACCAGGACTCCGGTTCCACCCATTTCGAGCCCATTGATCGCCAGGCTGAGCGCGAAGATGTGATACATCGGCAACGCCATGATCGAGATCTGCTCATCCTTCAGATCCGTCAAGGATTCAAACCAGACAAAACCCTGGCGCGCATTGGCCATGACATTCAGATGGGTCAGCATCGCGCCTTTCGCGACACCGGTCGTTCCCCCCGTGTACTGCAGAAACGCCAGCTCTCCAGGCTTCACTGAGACCGATCGGGGCGAAGGCAGTCGACCGTCCTGCAGGATCTCTCTCAGGTTTAGGCTCAGGCCTTCCGGTAGCTCATAGGGCAGAGGCATCCCCTTGGCCTTCAGACCCGCCCACGCGATGAGGCGAAGCGGCAATGACATGAGATCAGCCACACCCGTCAGAATCACATGGCGCAACTGAGTCTTATCGATCACTTTTTGCAGCGTGTGCGCAAAGAGATCACACACCACAATAGCGACGGCACCAGAATCGGTGAGCTGATGCTCGAGTTCGCGCGGCGTATACATCGGGTTGACGTTGACCACCACGTAACCCGCACGCAGCGCCCCAAAGAGACAGACCGGGTACTGCAACAGGTTGGGCATCATCAGGGCAATCCGCTCGCCAGGGGCCATGCCGAGGCTTTGCAATTTGGCCGCAAACCGCGCAGACAGTTGGTCCAGTTCGCGATAGGTGATGGCTTTGCCAGTCGCTCCGCTGATAAAGGCCCGGCGATCGGCGAATTTTCGGACATTGGCCTCAAAGTACGAGCCGATCGATCCTAGATCATCCAGGCGAATTTCGGCCGGAACGTCTTTGGGATAACTGGCTAGCCAGATCTTTTCCATGTCTCCCCCAGCAAGCGCATTCCCGGATGCCGGCGCCAGCGATTTTGTTGTATAACTATTGGCATAAACAATGCCGTATTTTTTGGACCGGCACAAGTCTGGCGAACCCTGCAAACCGGTCGCACTGAACCCTGGGCAAATCCAATCCGAGCTTCGACAGTATGAATTCGAATAACAACCAATCGAGTCTCAAAATTGGAGGTATCGCGATCCTCATCATTCTGGTGATTGCGGGTGCGCTCTACTCTCAGCGCAGCAAAATCGTGCTGCAACTCGCCCAGCGCATGGTGGCAAGCAGTACGTCCGACGCGAACCCGATCGCGCAACTAAGCGACGGCCTTCACGTGGGTTTGTGTGGTGCAGGCTCACCGTTCCCCGATCCCCGGCGCAGCGGGCCCTGCACGGTGGTCGTTGCCGGAAAGAGAATGTTCGTTTTCGACACCGGTGGAGGCGCAGCACGCAACATTTCGCGGATGCAATTGAACCCGGGGCAGATTGAGGCGGTATTTTTTACGCACTATCACTCCGACCATATCGATGGCCTGGGCGAATTGATGCTCGTAAGGTGGATCCAGGGCAACGCTTCAGCACCACTGGCGATCCATGGCCCGCAAGGTCTGCTTCCGGTCCTAAACGGTTTCATGCAAGCGTATACGGCCGATGCTGGCTGGCGCAGCGCTCACCATGGACCCAAGGTGGCACCACCGTCAGGGTTCGGTGGGTTGCCTCACGTTTTTGAACTACCCGCCGACACGGGGCGGACGGTTCTGATCGCTGACCCTGACCTCGAGATCGTCGCCTTCAAGGTCAAACATGGGCCCATCGATCCGGCGGTTGGTTATCGGATCCGGTACAAGGATCGCACCGTGGTGATCAGCGGCGACACCAGCAAATCCGACGCGATCGAGCGCGAGGCGAAAGGGGTGGATCTGCTGGTGCATGAAGCACAATCGATCGAGCTGCTGAAGCTGCTTCAAACCGGCTTCAAACAAGCCGGCCGGCTTGAACTCCAGCAGGTCATGACGGACATCGAGAACTACCATACGACGCCGGAGCAAGCGGCCGAAACGGCGCAGGCGAGTGGCGTCCGTATGCTGGTCATGAATCACATCGTTCCGCCCCTGCCGTCCAGTCTTCTAGAAGAAACCTTTCGCGGAAAATCCGGCGAGATTTTTCGCGGCCCGATCCATGTTGGTCAGGATTTTGACTGGTTCAGTCTGCCCGCTGGAACGACCCGGATCGAATCTCAACAACGAAAGAACTTCTAATTCCTATGATTCATCCAGCATTGCTCTGGGGTGGCGTCGCAGCAATTGGCGTAGGGCTGTTTCTATGGCTCGGACTTCCGACCGTCCTGAAATCGTTTGGTCTGCATCCTGACTACACGGGTCCTACCGTGCAACTGCCTGGCAAGCGCGCGCTGGTCATCACCACCAGTCACGCGACGCTTGATCGGCCGGGCAAGACCAATGGCAAGGCCACGGGTGTCTTTGGCAGCGAACTGACACTGCCCTACTACACCTTTCTGGATGCGGGCATGAGCGTCGATGTCGCCAGTATCCGTGGTGGATCTATCCCGATCGAACCCGATTCGTTTAGATGGTTTCTGGCGACACCCGCAGATCGACGTTACCTGCAGGACCCAGAATTCAAGCGCAAGACTGCCCAGTCCCAGTCGATCAAAACGATTGATTTCAAAAGCTATGACATTATTTTTCTGGCTGGTGGCTGGGGTGCCGCCTATGATCTGGCGCAGTCGGAGACGCTAGGCCTTGGCATCTCGCAAGCTTGGTCTGCAGGAAGCGTGATCGGCGGCGTATGCCATGGTCCCCTGGGATTACTACAGGCCGTCGACGAGACCGGTCAGCCACTTGTGCGGGGCCGAAAACTGACCGCAGTGACCGACGCTCAGGTGAAGCAACTGGGCATTACATTCACACCCAAACATCCAGAGCGCGATATGCGGGCCGCGGGTGCGCAGTTCGAGTCCACTCACGCGTTGCTCGATATTTTTGCCCAGCACGTTGTTGTTGACGGCCGGCTGGTCACCGGACAGAACCAGAATGCCGGGATCCCGACTGCACAGGCGATGATGCGGGTGGCGGGTGCCCAAGCCGACGCACCACAGACGCAGAACCGCCAACGTGTCTCCGATTGAAGTTCTTCTTCAACGAACGCTGAGTCGCCCGTTTAACAGCCGGGGCTTAAGAGACATCCTGCGAACAGGCCATGCGGTGGCGAGGCACATCCAGGGCAACCCGGCGACTGTTCATTACTTCCATCAGGATGATGATCCTTATAGCGAACTCGCGGCGCAGAGCCTGATTCGATTTCGAGATCGCTATGACATCCGCCTTCAATGCCACCGCGTACCGCCCCCTTCGGATGCCGCTGCCCCAGACCGTGCCCGGCTCGAATCCTGGTCTGTTCGGGATGCGAAACGCCTGGGCGACGCACTCGGCTTGAACCCAATTAACAGCAAGGTCTGGGATACGCTGGATCTCAACAAGGACCCTCAGCAAGGCGGTCAGTTGCGCGATCGCCTGGGCCACTACCTGGGCGCAACCTTCTACTTCGAAGGCGAATGGTATTGGGGAATTGATCGACTTCACTATCTTGAAGAACGCTTATCCGGGGCGGGTCTGGCCAGAGCTGGCTCTCCTCGAGGACCGCTATATCCACCGCAGTCCCTGCAATGGCGGCCAATGCCCCAGTCCACCGACGCGACAACCACGATCGATTTTTTCTGCTCCTTTCGAAGCCCTTACACCTACCTGGCAGCAGCCCAGATTCGGAAGATTGCACAGCACTATGGGGCAACGCTTCGACTCCGTCCCGTGTTGCCTATGGTGATGCGGGGGCTGCCGGTCCCCAAGGCGAAACGGCTCTACATCACCCGGGATGTCAAACGCGAAGCCGATCGGCTGGGCATTCGATTTGGTCATGCGGTTGACCCCGTCGGCGCGCCTGCAGAACGCGGCCTTGCTTTACTGCATCACGCCATCCCACTTGGGAAAGGCAGCGCTTTGGCGGAATCATTCCTGCAGGGTGTATTTGCGGACGGGATTTACGCGGGCAATGACCCGGGGCTTTGGCAAATCGCCGAACGCGCGGGCTTGAGCCGGCGTGAAATGAATGCTGCGCTCGCCGATCCCAGTTGGCAGGCGGTCGCCGAAACCAATCGCCAGGAGATGCTCGATTTGGGGTGCTGGGGCGTACCCAGTTTTCGCGTGAATGATTGCCCCGCGATCTGGGGTAATGACCGTTTGTGGATGGTCGAACAAGACCTGATTTCAGTGCTCACCCAGAACACCACAACCGAGACCATGCAATGACCTCACTGACACAAGGCCGGCGATTTTCGTGGTTGCGCATCCTCCTGGTTTCCTTAGTCGCGCTTGCAGTCCTGGGCACCGTGGGCTTTTACGCAGTTGGCGGGCGAGTCGGATTGACATTGTTGATGGTGAAGTATGTGTTGCGCAAAGAATATGCGCCCACCCGCGAGGTGCAGTGGCAGGCAGGCCCCGCGGAAGCCAAATCCACTGCGACTGGCGCCCGGCAGCCCAATGTCATCCTGATTGTTGCCGACGATCTGGGCATGAACGACATCACGCTCCATGGCGGTGGGATCGCAGGTGGCACCGTCCCGACCCCCCACATTGATTCGATCGCCCAGCAGGGCGTCAACTTTCGGGTCGGCTACTCCGGCAATGCGACCTGCGCGCCCTCGCGCGCCGCACTGATGACGGGACGCTACGCCACCCGGTTTGGCTTCGAGTTCACGCCTGCTCCCCCGCAATTCATGAAGGTACTGGGGACCTATCGCGATCCGGAACAACTCCACCAATCGATGTACTACAAAGATCGTGAGAAGGACCTGATTCCTTACGAGGACATGGGCCTGCCCACGAGCGAAATCACCCTCGCTCGACTGCTGCAGGGCTCGGGCTATCACACCGTGCACCTTGGCAAGTGGCATCTAGGCGACAGCCCGCAGTTTCGCTCCTACGCCCATGGCTTCGATGAATCGCTTTCCATGCTTCACGGGGGATCGATGTATTTCCCCGAGAACGACCCGCAGGTCGTCAATTCCAAACAGGAATACGACCCGATCGACCGGTTCCAATGGGCTGGACATGCCTGGGGCGTGCGTTTCAAAGACGGTGAGCCGTTCAAGCCGCCCAAGTACATGACCGACTACCTCACCGACGAAGCCGTCAATGTCGTTACAGCCAACAAGAACCGACCCTTCTTTCTCTACCTGGCCTACAACGCCCCGCATACCCCCTTGCAGGCGACCCGCGAAGACTACGACGCGCTCAGCCACATCACCGATCACACAATGCGCGTCTACGCCGCGATGATCCGATCGCTCGATCGCAACATCGGCCGCGTGCTGCAGTCGCTCAAGGACCAGGGCGTCGATGACAACACCTTAGTGATCTTCACCAGCGACAATGGCGGCGCCCACTACATCGGTATCGATGGCCTGAACACCCCGTATCGGGGCTGGAAGGCGACCTTCTTTGAAGGGGGCATTCGAGTGCCTTACTTCATGCGCTGGCCCGCCGCCATTCCGAAAGCGGTCAGCTATGGCGCACCCGTGAGCCACTTCGACGTCTTTGCCACGGCAGCTGCCGCCGCAGGCGCAAAGCCACCCGCGGATCGCCCCATCGATGGCGTCAATCTGCTGCCCTTCATCCGTGGCGAATCGAGCGGCAGGCCCCACGATGTGCTGCATTGGCGTACCGACAGCTATCGCGTCATGCGCGAAGGCGACTGGAAGCTTCAGGTCACCGAACAGCCCAAAAAAGACTGGCTCTATGACCTCGCTAACGATCCAACCGAAAAAAACAACCTGGCCGAACGTGAACCCCAGCGCGTCGCAGCCATGAAAGCCAAGATCGTCGAATTCAACCAGACCCAGCGCAAACCCATCTGGCCTTCCATGGGCGCAGGCGCCATCCCGATCGATAAGACCATGAAGGCGCAACTGACGCCCACGGATGACTATGTTTATTACGGGAACTAGGCGATTGATCGAAGCGTCGAGCCAGCCCCAAGAACCATCAGCATGACAACCGACACCATTCTTTACGGGATGCCTGGGTCCCTTTACACGGCCAAGGTTCGTTCATACCTGCGAAAGCAACGAATCCCGTTCGAAGAACGTTCACCCGCTCATCCCCATTTTCGGGAACACGTCGTATCGACGATCGGGCGCTGGATCATCCCGGTCTTGCAGACGCCGGACGGTACGCTCGTCCAGGACGGATCGATGATCATCGATCACTTCGAGTCGCTGCGTGATCACCGGTCGAGCGAGCCTCGCGAACAAGGTCCAAGCGCTCTGCCACCGGACCCTCTACTTCGAGTCCTGGCCCACCTGTTCGAGCTCTTTGGCGGCGAAGGATTGTTGCGCCCGGCGATGCACTACCGCTGGAATTTCGATGCTGACAATCTGGAGTTCCTGCGCCGCGACTTCACCAGTTCACTGGCGCCAGAGGCTTCAGCGACCGAACAAGCAGAAGTATTCGCGTTCGCGAGTTCCCGAATGCGCAGCGCGACGAAGGCCTTTGGGGTCAATGCGGAAACGATCCCGCTGATTGAGCAGGCCACTCGAGAGTTCCTGTCGCGTTTTAACCAGCATCTCGCGGCAACTCCCTATCTCCTCGGCACGACCCCAAGCCATGGTGACTACGGGCTGCTCGGCCCCCTGTACGCCCACCTTGGTCGGGACCCCTATCCCAGTGCGATGCTTAAGCAGATCGCGCCCCGGGTATGGCGCTGGACCGAGCGCATGAATGCGCCCGATGAGGACGCAGCCGAATACTTGGGCAAGGCACCGCAGTGGGTGGAGCCCGAAGCGCTCGCACCTCTGCTCGCCTTCATTGCAGAAGATTACTTACCGGAAATTCAGGCTCACGTCGCCTTCACCAACGCCTGGCTGGCCGATCGGCCTGAGCTTTTGGCCGGCACCAGCGGTGTCAAAAAACCCGGCATTCGTTCGATCGGTGTGACGCCCATGCAGTGGCGTGGTCTCTCAGTCGATGTCATGGTCATGCCGTATCGACTGTTGCTCCTGCAGCGGTTTCAGGACGCGGCCAGCGCCCTGGAGCCCGAACAGAGCGCCCGGTTGCGCGCGTTACTCCAATCGACCGGCCTGGAAGCTTTACTCGATTTACGCTGCCGACGCCGGGTCATCCACCAAGGCTACAGCGAAGTCTGGGGGCCTGATTCCGAATCTGTTTCTTTCGTCTCGCCAACCATCCCAAAGGAAATCATCATGTCCGATCTGGATCACAACTTTCAGACTGCCGTCGCCAACTCCAAAACCCTATCCAACCGTCCGGACAATGCCACGATGCTCAAGCTGTATGCGCTCTACAAACAGGGCAGCGTTGGTGACGCCCCAGAGGAAGGCCCCGATGACATGGTGGGCATGTTCAAGCATAAAGCTTGGGCGGAGAACCATGGCATGTCTCAGGACGATGCCAAAAAAGCGTACGTCGCCCTGGTCGAATCGCTGCAGGACTAACGCGTTCGTCCATGATCGACCGACTGCTACCTCGCGCGGACGACCCTTACTCCGGGTCACGATGGTCGCTGGGGTTCCTGATCCTGGTGACTGTCATGAGCACGGCGCGCAGTCTCATCCATCTGCTCGCCCCCGATGGTGGCGCCCACACCATCGCGGGGATTACGCTCGATGTGGCTGGTGGGCCCAATATCGTGGCGCTCTTCGGCCAGTGGGGAGCGAGTCAACTGGTACTGGCCTGTCTTCAGTGGGTAGTCGTCCTGCGCTACCGCTTTCTGGTACCGGCGATGCTTGCAATCATCGTCCTTGAACAACTGCTCAGAATACTGGCTGGGCGACTCAAGCCCCTGATCCTGGATAGCCCTCCGCCGGGCGCTTACGGAACCTACGTTGTCCTGGGGCTGGCGCTTATCTTTCTGGCGATTGAGCTGCGCCACCATCCGCGTTCATAGTTCACGGCCATAAAGCGCCGTCAGATCAAGCAGCGGCCGGATCAA
>RFVZ01000420.1 GCA_009922405.1 Betaproteobacteria bacterium | reverse complement strand
TCGTACCGGTCCATTGACCGCTGATCAGATGCGGCACCCAGCGCTGCTGCATTTCGGGGGTACCAGCCGTCATGAAAGCTTCGATGGCACCATCGGTCAGCAAGGGGCACAGCGCGAATGAGAGGTTCGCCGCATTGAGCATTTCAGAACACGGCGTTGCCACTAATTTGGGCAACCCCATCCCACCAAAAACCTGCGGATGCTGAACACCTTGCCAGCCTGCCGCCCCAAAGGCCTTAAACGCGGCAACAAAACCGGGCGTCGTCGTCACTACCCCATCGTTGCAATGGGCGGGTTCCAGGTCACCGGCCCAGTTCAAAGGGGCCACGACTTCCTGATGAAATCGCGCGGCCTCCTGAAGTACCGCGTTCACGGTATCGGTACTGGCGTCTTCAAAGCCCGGCAATGACTGGATCGACCCGAGGCCCGCCAGTTCCTGCAGCACAAACTGCATGTCAGCCAGTGGCGCGATGTAACTCATGGAACGTCCCTCAATCTAAAAACGACTCAGAGCTTGGCGGCGAGTTCGGGTACGGCCTCGAACAGATCGCCCACCAGACCGTAATCGGCCACGCCAAAGATCGGCGCTTCGGCGTCTTTGTTGATCGCGACGATGACTTTGCTGTCCTTCATCCCGGCCAGGTGCTGAATGGCCCCCGAAATCCCGATCGCGACATAGAGCTGGGGCGCCACGATCTTGCCCGTCTGACCAACCTGCCAGTCATTGGGGGCATAGCCCGCGTCGACCGCGGCGCGCGAAGCGCCCATCGCGGCACCGAGCCGATCCGCAAGCGGCTCGAGCAGGTGGAAATTCTCCGCTGACCCCATGCCACGCCCACCCGAGACGACGGTCTTGGCCGCCGCCAGTTCAGGCCGGTCATTTTTTGCGACTTCACGGCCGACAAATCGACTGCGCCCCGAATCGACAACGGCCGACATCGCTTCGATAACCGCCGAACCGCCAGTCGATGCGGCAGCGTCAAACGCGGTCGTTCGCACGGTCATGACCTTGATCGGATCGATGGACTGCACCGTTGCAATCGCATTACCCGCATAAATGGGCCGCTCAAAGGTGTCGGGCGCGACGACGCGCGAGACGTCAGAAATCTGGGACACACCCAAAAGAGCCGCGACCCGCGGTGCAAGGTTTTTCCCAAAGGCCGTCGCTGGTGCAGCGATATGGGTGTAGGCCGTCACCTGAGCGGCGGCCACTGCCTGCGCCGCACCGTTCTCGGCAAGTTGCTCGGCCAGATGAGGGGCGTCGGCCACCAGCACTTTGGCAACGCCTGGAATCTGAGCAGCCGCCGCAGCCGCGCCCGCACAGTCGAACCCGGCGATCAGCACATGGACTTCGGCAGTGCAGGCAAGTGCGCACGCGACCGCGTTGTAGGTCGAAGCACGCAGGCCCGAGTTGTTATGTTCGGCAATCACAAGAGCAGTCATAAAAAATCCTTTTTCAGCCGACGACCTTGGCTTCGTTGCGCAGTTTGTCGACCAGCGTATTGACGTCTGGAACCTGGATACCCGCCGATCGCGACTTGGGCTCGACCACTTTCAGCGTCTTGAGCCGCGGCGCCGCGTCGACCCCTAAATCGCTTGGCTTCAGCGTATCGAGCGGCTTTTTCTTGGCCTTCATAATATTAGGCAGCGTGACGTAGCGCGGCTCATTCAGGCGCAGGTCGGTTGTCACCACAGCGGGCATCATCAAAGCCAAAGTTTCGAGGCCCCCGTCGACTTCGCGTGTGACAAGCACTTCGGCGCCCTGCACTTCGACCTTCGAGGCAAATGTCGCCTGCGGCATGCCAGCCAGCGCCGCCAGCATCTGACCCGTCTGATTGGC
>RFVZ01000419.1 GCA_009922405.1 Betaproteobacteria bacterium | reverse complement strand
GAATTTCCGGAGTTGGATTTGTTCCATCCCTGGGAATTGACCACCGAACAGGCGATCGCGTTGGCGCTCCGATGCGAGGGCGCTGCATTGGGGACGGCGCGCGCGATTTCGGATTGCGAGGCCAGCGTGTCGACCAGTCAGGGACATTTTCTGTCGGCGAATAGCCGTGGGTTTCGGGGCGGTTATCCGTATTCGCGCCATTCATTCGGTGTCGGTCCGATCGCCAAGCGCGGTCGCGCGATGCAGCGCGATGGCTGGTATTCGTCTGAGCGCGACGCATCGCTCTTAGCCGACCCTGAACGAGTCGGGCGCTATGCGGCTGAGCGCTCGTTGTCACGACTCGGTTCGCGCAAGCTATCGACGCGGCGCGTGCCAATCCTGTTTGAAGCCCCGCTGGCCGGCGGCCTCCTGGGCAGTTTTTCGGCCGCGGCGAGTGGCGGGTCGCTATACCGAAAGGCCAGCTTTCTACTCGATGCGATGGGGACCGATGTCTTCCCGTCGCACCTCTCGATCACCGAATCGCCCCTCCTGGTCGGCGGTATGGGCAGCGCACCGTTCGATGACGACGGTGTCGCCACGCGAGCCCGCCGGATTGTCGATCATGGCCGGCTGGAGGGATGGTTTTTGTCGTGTTACTCGGCCCGTAAACTGGGTCTGAAAACCACCGGAAATGCCGGTGGCGAACATAATCTTGCGTTTGTGAGTGACACGACGCGTCCAGCCGATGACTTCGCAGCGATGCTGCGCAAAATGGGGACTGGCCTGCTGGTGACCGAGTTGATGGGGCAGGGGATCAACACCGTGACAGGTGATTATTCGCGCGGTGCGACCGGATTCTGGGTCGAAGGTGGCGAGATCGCTTATCCAGTCGAAGAAATCACCATCGCGGGCAACTTGCGCGAGATGTTTCGCGGCATCGTGGCGGTCGGATCCGATGTATACGTTCGCGGCTCGCGCAGCACCGGATCGGTGCTCATTGACGAGATGGCGGTCGCGGGCAGCTGACACCTGACATCTGGCGAACAACGGGCACTCTGTAAGTCACCGTGGCCTCACTGGCACCCGGCGAGAAGCCACCAGAACCGCCCAACTACATCACGCCGCAGGGGCACGCCCGCTTGCAGCAGGAGTTGTTGCAATTGCTCGATGTCGAGCGCCCTGAGGTGGTCCGGGTCGTGCAATGGGCCGCGAGCAATGGCGATCGTTCAGAAAATGCTGACTATCAATACGGTAAACGACGCCTGCGTCAGATCGATCGGCGGATTCGATTTCTGACCCAGCGTCTTGATCAGGCTCAGGTGATCGATCCGCTACAGCAACCCAATCCGGATCGTGTGTTTTTCGGAGCGACCGTTGACCTGATCAATACCGAGGGCGAGGAACAGACGGTGCGCATTGTCGGCGTCGATGAAATCGATACGCAGCGCGGGTGGATCAGTTGGATCTCGCCCGTTGCTCGGGCCTTGTTGAAAGCCCAGGAGGGCGATGAGGTTCGGGTCAATACCCCAGGCGGTGTTCAAATTCTCGAAGTCACCGGTATCCGGTATGAGAGTCTCGACTTATAGTCGCGTAATCCGTTCAACTTGCGAGACGCGCCGAAGATGCCGCAAGACACGAGCCAGATGCGTGCGATCGCGCACCAATAGGACAAATCGCAAGAAGGCATGCGCGTGCGCATCTTCGTCCATGGTGACGTGGGCGATGTTCGAACCGGCGGCGGAAATTTCACTGGCAATGCGTCCCAGCGTCCCGGTCTCGTTTTTGGAATAAACCTCGATTCTGGATCGGTAGCTGCCGATTTGGTCGGCAGGCCAGGCGACTTCGATCCAGCGTTCAGGATCTTTCTTG
>RFVZ01000418.1 GCA_009922405.1 Betaproteobacteria bacterium | reverse complement strand
AAGGCAATCCGCCCAGAAGGCCGGATATCCCTGAATCTCAAACCCGATCTGACGCTTGACACCAACTCGATCCCTGATCTCCAGCTCGCCTTCGGTGACCGTATTAGCGTACCCATCAGGCCTGATTTCGTCTATGTGTTTGGTGCCGTCAACACAGAGTCTGCATTGATTTACAGAAAAAATGCGGACGTTGCGAGCTACCTAAAAGTTGCTGGGGCGACTGTAGGAGCGGACACCGATGCTGTCATTTTGCTGCGCGCGGACGGCAGTGCGGTTAGTGGTCAGGCGAGCTTTTGGGGTAATCCAGTGCTCAAAACTGTCGTGATGCCGGGTGACACCATTGTCCTGCCTGAGAAGCTGGACCGCGAGTCGAACTGGAGCTTTGTCTTGCGTAACTCCAAAGACATCACCCAAACCTTGTTCCAATTGGGACTTGGTGCGGCAGCTCTGAAGACCTTGCGGCAGTGAGGCCAGTGAGAATTGACCAGCGATTGATGATGTCCCACAGGGTGATGGCGCGATGAACGCCGAGGTTGAAGACGACGAGGAGATTGGGCTTCTCGATCTTCTGACCATGTTGGGTGAAGAGAAGTGGGCGGTTCTGGGTGTTACCCTGGCTGCGACCCTGACGGGTTTAACTGTCAGTTTGATCGTAACGCCGATCTTTTCATCGACCGCCTTGATCATGCCGGCACCGCAGGGTGGCGGAGGAGCGGGAGCTGCGGCGCTTGCGCAACTGGCCCAGAGTTCCGGGCTAGGCGCTCTGGGTGGGCTTGCGGGTGGCAAGTCGAACGACCAGCTCTATCTAGCGATGATGCGCAGCCAAACGGTTCAGGACGCGTTGATCGCCAAGCATGAGCTTCGAAAGCGATGGGAAAGTCGGTCGATTGAAGACGCCCGATTGAGATTGACGAAGGACGTCGTGATCACGGTCGAGAAACAGTCGGGCCTGGTCAAGATCGCAGCGGAAGACCCCGATCCTGCTTTTGCGGCAGTGCTGGCTAATAGCCACATTGAAGAATTGCAGAAAATGCTTGATCGTGTTGCCACGACCGAAGCGCAGCAGCGCCGGGTGTTTTTCGAAAGTCAGATTGAGAAAACCAAGACGAATCTGGCGGCTGCAGAAATGCGCTATCGCGAGGCACAAGCGAGCTCGGGTATTCAGGTCACCAGCCTACTGGCAGAGTCTGCATTGCGAACGGCGACAGAATTGCGATCAAAAATTACCGCGCTTGAAATCCAGATCCAAGCGTCTAGCCAGTTTTTGACCGCCAAGAATCCGGATACACAACGCGCTGCAAGTGAGCTGGCCGCGCTTCGGGCACGACTGACCGAGTTGGAACAGGGTTCGGGGCGCGCGGTGGTCAACCCAACCCAACAGGCGACGGTACAGGCGTTTCGGGAACTCAAAGTTCAGGAAGCGAAGCTGGACGCCATCGTGCGCCAACTCGAAGTGGCCAAGATCGACGAGGCCAAGGAGGGCGTACCGGTCCAGATCGTCGATCGTGCGATACCGGCAGAACGTCGATCGTCGCCCAAGCGAGCATTGATGGTGATCGTAGCGGCTAGCGCGGGGCTCTTCGTGGGCCTCCTGTTTGCGCTGATCCGGGCGTCGTTCCGACGGTTTAAATCAGATCAGGATAATCAGGCGCGGTTTCGGGCGTTCGTTCGGTCGTGGGCGTTGCGTTAGTGACTGGCTGGATGGACTACCGGCATTTGGTAACCCGAAAGATTGGACGGATACCGGGCAGATCTATCCTGAAATTGCAGCATGTTGAAACGCCAAGAGCTCCAAAATGCTCTGGTACGGTCACCCGCTGTGGTGCTTTTGGGTCCAAGCCAAGTGGGTAAAACCACGC
>RFVZ01000417.1 GCA_009922405.1 Betaproteobacteria bacterium | reverse complement strand
CACGACCAGATCCTGGGTCACGTCGACCAGACGACGCGTGAGGTAGCCCGAGTTCGCGGTCTTCAGTGCCGTGTCGGCCAGGCCCTTGCGCGCGCCGTGGGTCGATATGAAGTACTGCAGCACATTCAGGCCTTCGCGGAAGTTGGCCGTGATCGGCGTCTCGATGATCGAGCCGTCGGGTTTCGCCATCAATCCGCGCATCCCGGCCAGCTGACGAATTTGCGCCGCCGAACCGCGCGCGCCCGAGTCGGCCATCATGTAAATCGCGTTGAACGACTCTTGCTGCTCGATCTTGCCTTCGCGATTCTTCACCGGCTCGCGCTGCAGCTGCTCCATCATGGCCTTGCCGACGTCATCGCCCGCTTTGCCCCAGATGTCGACCACCTTGTTGTAGCGCTCGCCCTGGGTGACCAGGCCCGACACGTACTGCTGTTCGATCTCTTTCACCTGCGCTTCGGCTTCGGCGAGGATCCCCACCTTGCGCGATGGGATCAGCATGTCGTCAATCGCAATCGAAATGCCCCCGCGAGTCGCGAGCCGGAAGCCCGTCTGCATCAGGCGGTCCACAAAAATCACCGTCTCACGCAGGCCGCACTTGCGAAATGAGGCATTGATGAGGCGCGCGATTTCTTTCTTCTTGAGCGCCTTGTTGATGTGATCAAACGTCAGGCCAGCCGGGAGGATCTCCGACATCAGCGCGCGGCCCACCGTTGTCGCTTCAACGAACCGCCGGCGCGGGGTCTTGACCCCGGTCTCACGGTCTAGATCGTGCTCAATCAGACGCACCGAAATCCGGGTACCGAGCTCAACTACGTCATTCAGGTAAGCCCGTTCGACTTCGCGCACATCGGCGAAGATCATCCCTTCGCCCTTGCCATTAACCTTGTCCCGAGTCGTGTAGTACAGACCCAGCACGATGTCCTGGGACGGCACGATCGACGGTTCGCCGTTGGACGGGAACAGCACGTTGTTCGAGGCCAGCATCAGGGTCCGAGCCTCGAGCTGCGCCTCGAGCGACAACGGCACGTGTACGGCCATCTGGTCGCCGTCAAAGTCGGCATTGAACGCGGCACAAACGAGCGGGTGGAGCTGTATCGCCTTGCCCTCGACCAGCTGCGGCTCAAAGGCCTGGATGCCGAGGCGGTGGAGTGTCGGCGCCCGGTTGAGCAAAATCGGATGCTCGCGAATCACGTCTTCAAGGATGTCCCAGACGACAGGTTCCTGGTTTTCAACAAACTTCTTCGCGGCCTTGATCGTAGTCGCGATGCCCATGGTTTCGAGCTTGTTAAAAATGAACGGCTTGAAAAGCTCCAGCGCCATCAGCTTGGGCAGGCCGCACTGATGCAGTTTGAGCTGAGGTCCGACCACAATCACCGAACGACCCGAGTAGTCGACCCGCTTGCCCAGCAAGTTCTGGCGGAAGCGCCCGCCCTTGCCCTTGATCATGTCAGCCAGCGACTTGAGCGGACGCTTGTTGGCGCCCGTCATGGCCTTACCGCGACGACCGTTATCGAGCAGCGAATCGACCGATTCCTGGAGCATGCGCTTCTCATTGCGCACGATAATTTCGGGCGCCTTGAGCTCGAGCAACCGCTTCAAGCGATTGTTACGGTTAATCACGCGACGATAAAGATCGTTTAGATCTGAAGTGGCAAAACGACCGCCATCGAGCGGCACTAGCGGCCGCAATTCGGGCGGTAGCACCGGCAGCACTTCGAGCACCATCCAGTCGGGCTTGATTCCTGAGCGCTGGAAGCCCTCCAGCACTTTGAGGCGCTTGGCGTACTTCTTGGTCTTAGCGTCCGAGCGCGACTCTTTGAGATCGATACGCAGTTGCTCGACCTCTCGATCGACATCGAT
>RFVZ01000416.1 GCA_009922405.1 Betaproteobacteria bacterium | reverse complement strand
ACATGAGGTCGATACGGTCGCCCGGCTGCAACATCCCCGAAAGCGCATTCACCTCATCTACGGCAATCGTGATCGCTCGAAATCCGGTACGCAAACGCTGGGAAAAGTGAGCGGCATCCGAGCCGGCAATCGCTACGGTCAACAGTGGCTCACCAGACCGAACCGACAAGGCCAGCGTCGAGCCAATGTAAGACTCAAATCGCTCGGGGGAGATTCCACTGCTCGGGGCCAGGTCGGTCGGAATTTGGCGTACCGCCATGGTCTCGGCACTCACGGGATCGCCGCGCTGCAAGTCCCGCCTGGCAACCACAACCCCCACCATCGCGACATCGGGCTGCAAGCGATCACGTTCTTCCGCTAACGCCCGATCGATATAGCCATGCGTACCAAGAGCAGCCACGGTGCCGGCTAACACCGCGACCAGTGCAAGTACGGTCACGAGAGAGGGGCGTCGAATGACCATAACGTGATGAATCCCGGGACTTTGTCTTCAGGGCAGGGCGAGGGCTTCAACGAAGCGCGAATAATTCAATGCAATGGCTCGGACAAATCCCGAAAGCGGACCGGAACTCAGGCCTAAGACCAACATCAGACCGGTCGCGAGGATCAATACTTCGATCATCGATTGGCCCTGAGATTGGCCATGAGGTTGAACTCGGAAACTCATTCGGGGCGCAACACATGCACAACTAAAGCTGACCCATCGCCCTCGGGGGCGATCGTCCAAACCAGTTCTTGAAAACGCGATCGATGTAGTCCCGAGCACCCCGAAATCCGGCTCAGGCCGGCTTTGATACACGCGGGTTCTCGAGCATCCGATGCAAACCCTTCGGCCAACAAGGCGCTCAACCATCGACGGTAAAGGACGGTGGGTTGCAACTCAGAACGATAGACTTGGGTTCTGACCCGATCGTGGGTCTGCGCTTCCGCCAAAAAGCTCAGTGAAAGCCGCGCGGCTGGGCGCAAGTTGGATACCGGGGCGGCGTCCACTGCCGACTTCGAGGCTAACCCTGCCCCCGCCATTGGCATCGGCATCGCCATCATCGACCGAACGCCTTCGGCGCCCGACGTGCCGTGGTCTTTCCACTGCAACGTCTCCAGTGACTCTCCTCGATAGCGCGAGACGATCCACCACGGGGGCCGAACCACTTCGAGTACTTTGCCCGATCGCGGATCCTCGCGGACTGACGAATGAACCTCGTCGCGCCATCGTTTCGCAGTCTCTCGGGCAGTCTGCGCCGCTGGCTGATGCGAGACGATCCGCTCAACGTCTAATGAGCGGCCGAACATGCTGAGCGCTCCTTCGATCCGCCCGATTGGATCCAACGCCCCCACCGCAGGACCCGCAACACTCAGAAAACCCAGCAGCGCGAGCCAAATTCTCCATCGAGTCCAGTGCAGATGTGCCTTCATGGTCGGACACCTGCTGCACCCAACCGATCAGTAGGCACTCGATCCCATTCAATCTGGTGATACCGAAACTGATCGGCCGAGGGCTCAAGTCCGAGCGTATTCGCGCCCTTCAGAAAGAGCCGAACCGGTTGCGACCACGCCGACAGCAAGGCGTCAGAGGGCAGCCCCCCAATGGAGGGGACGCGCCAAGCCGACGTGAGTCGCCGTTCAACCGATTGAAAATCCGCACCCTGGGGCATAGATGCGGCCCACGGATCGGTCAAAATGGCGGCTCGCGCTTGTAAGCGGACCGGCCAGGGGTCGAGGCCGTCGCGCCATCCGCCGCTCATCCAACGCGCGGGACTGCTGGCGCTGAAACCGATGTTGGACACTGGCGCGGAACTTGATGTGGAACGTGCGGAGGTCATGGTTTCGACCTTGGCAACGGCTAATCCACCGGTCAGGGAG
>RFVZ01000415.1 GCA_009922405.1 Betaproteobacteria bacterium | reverse complement strand
GCGCCTTCATAGAACCCAGCGGGTCCGTGCGCGGCGATCGCCTCGAGGGTGTTCGCCAGATTGGGGTTGGTTAGCTTGCTGCCAGCCACCGGCACCTGGCCGTCGGGCATGAAAATCGCACAAGACTCGGCATGCGGGGCGAGATCCTTCTTAACATGCTCGATCCAGCCGGCCAGGCGCTGGGTGACCGGAAAACCATCGCGGGCATAGACGATCGCGCTCTCCAGACAACGCGAGAGGGGTAGACGCCCATAGGCTGCATGCGCTGCGCCCCAACTCGCGACCGAACCGGGCGTCGTCAAGGTGGCCGGGAGAACGCCGCGAAACGGGATCTCATCATGCCCCCGCGTCTTGAACCAATCGATCGAGGCACTTGCGGCGGCGCGTCCGCCACCGTCCAGGTAACGCACTTGGCCCGTTTTGGCGTCGTGGACCAACCAGAACGCATCACCACCCACACCCGTCATGTGCGGGTAGAGCACTGCAAGGGCAGCACTGGTAGCGATGGCAGCATCTACTGCCGAACCGCCCGCGCGCAACACGTCGACACCGGCCTGAGAGGCCAGAGAATGAGGGCACGTGACCATACCGTGAGGCCCCATGGTGACGGGTCGGCCAGTGTTGATTTGCAAAGCAGTGCTCCTGGGGGCGTTCGACCGGCGCTTGATCAGCGTTCGATCGGGGGTTTGATCAGCAATCGAGAATATCGCGAATTGGACCGACGCTCGACTTTGTATTCGAGAGAGAGATAACCGGACCGTCGGCCCCAGTTGTCTTTGATTGAGAGACATCGGATCTCAACACCCTGTCAGCCCCGCACGCGCCGAGCTACTCCACGGTCACCGACTTCGCAAGGTTGCGCGGCTTATCGACATCGGTGCCCCGCGCAAGCGCCGCGTGATACGCAAGTAGCTGAAGCGGCACGACATGAAGAATCGGGCTTAGGAGCCCGGCGTGATCGGCCAGCGTAATCACATGGACACCTTCGGCGGGCTCGATCCGGGCATCTTTATCGGCGAAGACAAAAAGTTCGCCACCGCGGGCCCGAACCTCTTGCAGATTGCTTTTGAGTTTCTCAATCAGGACATCGTTGGGGGCGACAACCACCACCGGCATTGAGGCATCCACGAGGGCCAGGGGGCCGTGCTTGAGTTCGCCTGCGGCATAGGCTTCAGCGTGGATGTAGGTGACCTCTTTCAACTTCAGGGCACCTTCCATTGCGATTGGAAAATGAACACCCCGACCCAAAAAGAGGGCATGTTCACGCGGTGCAAAGTGTGCGGCCCAATCCCGCACTTGAGGCTCGCAGGTCAGTACATGCGACAACGCTGCCGGCAAATGGCGTAGCTGTCCCATCAGCTCTTGTTCACGCGCTGCGCTCAGGCGCCCACGCTGCTTGGCGAGCACCAGCGTCAATACGAACAGCGCGGTCAGCTGGGTTGTGAACGCCTTGGTCGATGCGACCCCAATCTCGGGCCCAGCACGCGTCAGAAAGCGCAGCGCGGACTGGCGGATCAACGCGCTTTCGGGGACATTGCAAATCGACAAGGTGTTCTCAAGCCCGAGGCTGCGGGCGAACTGAAGCGCGGCGAGGGTGTCCGCGGTCTCGCCCGATTGCGAGATCGTAATTAAGAGGGTGTCAGGGAGCGCCACCGGCTCGCGATAGCGATACTCGCTGGCGATTTCGACCGAACAGGGAATGCCGGCAACGCCCTCGATCCAGTAACGGGCCACGAGCCCCGCGTGCAAACTCGTCCCGCAGGCCAAGATCTGAACCTGGCGTGTGCTGGCCAGGCGCTCGGGCGCATCGACGCCAAACAGCTCAGGGGTGAGTACGCTGCCCGCGGCCACCATCTCGAGCGTATTCGCGAT
>RFVZ01000414.1 GCA_009922405.1 Betaproteobacteria bacterium | reverse complement strand
CAACATGGGTTCGGCGATATCCACGGCATGCACTAACCCCTGGGGGCCAACCGATTCGGCTAGCGCGAGGGTGGTTAGACCCGGGCCGCAACCGATGTCCAGCACGCGCTCCCCTGGCTGGGGTGCGAGTCGCTGAATCGCGAGTTCCCTTTGCTTGACGACGTCAGGCGTGAGGTAGACTGCTTCTACGCGCCTTGAAGCACCCGCATTGAACTGCGCCTGGATTGAGTCCTGATGGCCGGCGGATGTCATAGGCGACCAGGTGGCCCGGCGTCTTCCCCTTAGAGGCCCAGAAAGACAGCCGAAAGGTCATCGCGGCGATGACCATCGCCACGCCATTCATCCAGACGCCGGCGCAAGGGCTCCACCATTTCCGAAGGGGGCAGATGGCAAGTCGATTGAATTGCGTCACGCCAGCGACTGGGCCCAAATGCGCGGCGATCTGCGCCCCCTGGCTGGTCAAAAATGCCATCCGTTGCCATCGCCACGAGCTTTAAATCGCTCATCTTCAGATCAACCTCAGGTAGCGGTGTGTGAGGCTCCGAGCCCTTGTATCCCAGTGCTCCTTTGAATCCGTTAATCCGGATCACATCGCCACCTGATTTGGGGACGGCAAAAATCCCGATCCGTGCGCCGGCGAAAGTCAAGGAGTCCGCTTTGGGGTCGAACTTGCAGATTGCAGCATCAAAGCCGTCATTCGATTCAGCGTCCTCGCTGTCCTGATTAAGTGCAATTCGGACGAAATCCCCTAACTGGGCCAGGATTTGCCCAGGAGACGTGCTGGTACCAAGGTCGTAAATACGTTCGAGCGATGCAGCAACCAGCATCGAAACCATTGCTCCGGGCACGCCATGGCCAGTGCAATCAATGAGGCCCACCCAGAACGAGCCGTCATCGTTGGTGGGCGACATCCAGTAAATATCACCACCAACGACGTCCCGTGGTTCCCAGAGAACACCGACATCGCCCAGCACCGATTTCATCCGCTCCATCGAGGGCAGCAGCCCGCGCTGGATTCGACTCGCATAGTTGACGCTATCCACAACCACTTCATGGGCGATGGCCAATTCTTTGGACCGAGCGGCATCGACCTTAATCATGTGGTCCAAAATATCGGAGTTGTGCAGGATGCCAAAGTAAGCACCGTCGCGATTGACCACAACGCCGCCCTGATCCAGACCGACGATTGACCACAACGCCGCCCTGATCCAGACCGACGCCCATTTCAACCAGCTGGCGGCTCAAATCGGACAGTTGCATTGACGCCTCGACGGCGATGAACTGCTCGTCCATCATCACCGATACGGTGCGATTCTGGTAAACCGCGTATCGAAGTGGATCCGATACGGATGACAGCACCATCTGGCGCTCCAGGACGCCGGTTGGGCGGCCCTCGACATCGACGACCGCGAGTAGTTTGATGGTCGAGTCGTCCCGAATACGCCGGATGACACCATCACAACGGTCGCCAAGCGCGACTGGAGCCTGAGTGCGAACAAGCTGCTCAACTGACGCGAAA
This sequence comes from Betaproteobacteria bacterium, assembly GCA_009922405.1. Classification (GTDB taxonomy): domain Bacteria; phylum Pseudomonadota; class Gammaproteobacteria; order Burkholderiales; family Burkholderiaceae_E; genus RFPW01. The sequence goes on along the minus strand of RFVZ01000414.1, from coordinate 370 downwards.
AACTGATCCTGCATGATGACTTCCCTGAACGGTTATCGGTTAAGCCATGACCCGCAGCTCGAACTTTGCCGCACTGAGTTCCTCGGCAAACTCTTCACCGAGCTCCTTCAAATTGTCGTCGTCCTCCGCATGGACCCAGGCAATCGATACCTCCCGACCGTCTTCGGCAATTTCCTCAAGAAATTCAAACAAGTCCATCAGAACTTTCGCGGTTGAACTATTGAAGTAAACAAACGCCAGTTCAAATTCCACCGCCTGCGTACCCGATTCTTCCGCCCAGCTTCGAAACGCCTTCATAGGTGGGTCATAGAATTTGCGTACGTCTTCTGGGTACGATTCACCACGGATCAAAAACTTTCCGTCCGCCCAC
>RFVZ01000413.1 GCA_009922405.1 Betaproteobacteria bacterium | reverse complement strand
GCCGATGGTCCGAGGTCGCCGCTGCCGTGCGGGCCTGGCAACGAGGTGGGGTGCAGCAGCACACCGCTGGCGCGTGGGAATTGCATCAAGGGTCTAATTTTGTCAATTTTGTCTCCCGCCTTTCTTTTTATCTCTTTTGTGGGTGTATCAGCAAGCCCACCCCCGCCCGGGACGTGGTGAATCTAAATGGGATTAACACCCCACCCCGTGGTCAAAGGCGTGCTTGGTGAATGGTTCACTTGCACCGCTTAGGTGTAATTGGTTTCCAGGCCCTCGATGAGGCCTGCTAAGAGGGCGCCGCCCAGTCCATTAGGGCCTTTCCGCCGCCGGCTGCAGCCGCACTGATGCAGGTGCCCCAAGTTACATCCATCACCGACAAGCCAATCGGCCACTGCTTGAGCGTAGCCAGGTTCGTGAGGTCGTAGGTGGCGTAGGCAAAAAAGCCAAATAGCGCCGCCATACCCACGGTCTTCGCCCAGCTTGGCGCAGGTCCGGCGGGCAGCACCGCAAACACCACCAACCCGAGCCCGTACACCACGTAAAAAAGTACGGCCACCGGCACATTGGGTTGGTCGGCCATCAAGTGACCGATACCGCTTTGGTAAATTGGTTTGGCGATGACCCCAAGCCAAAGCATGTCCAGCCCAACCATCACGATCATGGTTCCGGCGTAGGCGGCGAGTTGTCTTTTCATAAAGCCGGCAATGGCGCTGCGGCAAGCGTGGAGGCCGAAAAGGCGGTGAGCGGTCCATGCTTGCCCAGAGTTACGGGCCTTTAGTCTGCCCTATCCGGGATGAACCGCCCACGGCAAAGCTTTACTTGGGCATCAATACCGTGTCGATAGCGTGAATCACGCCGTTATCGGCGGCCTCCTCGAGGGGCGCCTCGCCCCCACGTGAGTTACCGGGGTCTACGGTTAGCGGCTCTCTCGTGCACCAGAGCCGCAAGAGATGCATCCTGCCGGGCTAACCGGGCTGATTCCATACGCAATTGACGTTACTCCCAAAACGGGAGACACTGGGGCAGATGAGGGTTATCGCCAAGAGCAGTCTAAAAAGGTTTTGGAACCAACCTGGCTGCGGTGATGCGCGAGGTCCGTTGCACAGCTGGTATGACGAGGTCGTTAAGGCGACTTGGGCCTCTCCGCAAGATATAAAGGACCAGTACACCAGCGCCAGCATCTGCGGAAACAACCGCGTAGTGTTCAACATCGGCGGCAACAAGTATCGACTGGTGGTGGAAATGCAGTACCGCGCGCGCATCGCCTGGGTGAAATTTGTTGGCACCCATGCCGAGTACGACCGTATTGATGTGGAGAACGTTAATGAATATTAAACCGATCCGAAACGATGACGACCTGAAGGTGGTCTTCCGCCGGCTCGAGTCGATCTTCCAGGCGGAGGAGCAGACCCCAGAAGCGGACGAGCGGGATGTGCTGGTGACGCTCGTTGAGGCTTATGAAAGCAAGTATTACGACTTCGGGCCCGCCGACTCCGTTGAAGCCATCAAGTTCCGGATGGAACAACAGGGCCTAACGGCACGTGATCTCGAACCATTCATTGGACCGAGTGGTCGGGTTTCCGAAGTACTCAACCGTAAGCGACGCTTGAGTCTTCGCATGGTTAAGAGCCTGCATGACGGATTGAATATTCCGTATGAGAGCCTGCTGGCGGAGGGTCCCTACACAGCCTAATCTCAACGATGTTCTCTGCTGCGTAAAAGAGCAGTGGAGAGAGTGATCGCGCCAACCAACCTGCCTCACGAATTCGAATCCGTGGCGCTGCGGAAACCCGCTACGCGACATATTCAGGAGCGATGATGACGGAAGTGGTCCAGTGGAATGCCCACGAATTGTCGGTGCGGATCCATCGCGGCGACATCTCCTGCCT
>RFVZ01000412.1 GCA_009922405.1 Betaproteobacteria bacterium | reverse complement strand
TGGTTGATGGCGTTTGGTCTGCGCAAACGCGCCTATCGGTCCAATTTGGGAAGCGTTCGCGGTTGGCTGTCTGCGCACGTCTATCTAGGCCTTGCACTCGCCGTGGTCGCTACGCTCCATACCGGTTTCGAATTAGGCGTCAATATACACAGCGCGGCTTATGTGTTGACGTTGGCAGTGATCGCCAGTGGGATTTGGGGGGTGATTCTCTATGTTCGCCAACCCGCGTTGATGGGCAACTTGCTGAATGGGCAGACCCTTCAGAATCTGGGGTCCGGTCTGCGCGATATCGATGATCAATGCCGAAAAGCGGCTCAGGGGCTTTCCCCGGATATTCAGCGTCTGGTGAAAAATTCCTCGACTGGTCGGATTTTCGCCAGCCGCTGGCAGCGGTTTTCAGGAAAAAACCCCGATTGCGCCACCCAACGCACGGTGGATGCGCTCGCCGAGAAAAACAACGGCGCGTCGCCGGCTCAGCGGGAACTCTATAACCTTCAGTTCCGTCGTCTTCAGCAGCTTCTGAGGATCCGCGAATTCGTTCGTTCCAGAACATGGACCGAGGTGTGGCTATTACTGCACGTGCCCCTGTCGTTCGGGCTGCTTGCTAGTTTGGTCGCCCACGTGGTGTCCGTCTTTTTTTATTGGTGACCTATGGATCACAATACGCCGGTCGATCCAATTACGGCCGAAATTGGAGAACTCCAGAAGCCATTGAAAGGGCGTCGCCCTCTGTCCTGGTTCTTGTTCAGTGCGATTCTAGGTCTTGCACTGGTGCTTCCGGTGCTGGCCATCTTGCTCGCACCAGCTGCACCGGCCGCCTCCTCAGCCTCCACCGCGCCAAATCAGTCGACCCCGCTAGCCCTTGACGCGTTCTGGAATCCAGGCCCGGTGGCGAACGCGCACCAGGCATGGGCCAATGATTGTCAGGTCTGCCATTCGTCGCCGTTTTCGCGCGTGAAGGACGCCGATTGCCAAGCCTGCCATAAGACCACGCCGGGCCACGTTGACCCGACAACAACGAAGGTCAGCGCGCTCGAGGAAGGCACTTTGAGGGTCAAAACTGCGCGGCGTGTCATGCCGATATCAAGAAAACGATGCCCGAGACGCAGACCCTGAACGTGCGAGATTTTGGTCAAGAGCATCCCGAGTTTCGGGTTCAGGTGCTTGGGGCTGCGACAGGACCGATTGCGGCGGCAGGGACTGATCGTTTGCGCCGCGTCCGACAGGCCAGCGGGACGGTAATCACCGAGGCCACGACGCTCAAGTTCCCCCATGACGTACACCTAGCGAGCAAGGGCGTGCGAAGCCCCGAGGGGCTGGTCAAAATGAGCTGCGATGGCTGCCATAAGCCCAACTCTGACCGGTCGAGCTTTCAGCCGGTGGCCATGAAGGAGCACTGCCAGTCCTGCCACGCCTTGAAGTTTGAGCCGGCGCTCACCAATCGCGAAGTTCCGCACGGCTCAGTTGACGAAGTTTTGTCGACCCTGCGCGAGTTCTACAGCTATGTCAGTCTGAACCGCGTCCAACTCGATGGCAGCAAACTCTCGGTTGCTCAGCGCTTTGTTGCGCTGCCGGGCAAGGACGAGCGCCTGCCCAGTTTTGTCAATGGTTCGGGTGATGCCCGTGCGCGGGCTGCGGCCTCGGCGACTGATCTGTTTGAACGCACCTCTTGCGTTGTTTGCCATACGGTTAATCGCCTTGAGGTCGCTGGCAAAGTTGGGACGCCAGGGGCAGATCTGCCTCAGTGGGAAATTGCGCCAGTGGCTGGCCAACATTCCTGGATGCCCAAAGCCCGGTTTGAACATTCGGCGCATGAGGCATCCAAATGTACCGACTGTCACGCGGCACCTGATTCCAAGAAAGCTTCCGACGTATTGATGCCGGCCATC
>RFVZ01000411.1 GCA_009922405.1 Betaproteobacteria bacterium | reverse complement strand
AATGTCATCGTCGATGATGGTCAGATGGTGGTGCTTGGTGGGTTGATCCAGGAGACGGTTGAGGGTTCGATCGAGAAAGTTCCGGGCCTGGGTGATTTGCCGGTCGTCGGGCAATTGTTTCGGTTTGACAAGCGTTCGCGCAAGAAGACCAATTTGCTCGTGTTCCTGCGCCCGGTCGTGCTGCGCTCAGCGGAAGCCTCGTGGAACCTGACCGCTGACCGATATGACTTTGTGCGCCGACTGCAGGCCGATATCGCCTTGCCGCCGCACCAGGTGTTGCCTGACTTCACCTCAACGCAGTTGCCGCCGATGACCTCGCGCCCTGGGGCAGTTGGACCTCTGCCGGGTTCGGCTGTTGAGACCCCTGCGCTGGTTCCCACGCCTCTGCCCGTGCCTTCACCCGGACTGATTCCCCGAAGCTCAGGCCTCGTCTTGCCGCCCACACCGACGGTTCTGCCTGCGCCGGCTTCTGCCCTCATTCTCGACTCCGCCCCGGTACCCCGTTGATCCGAGTTCCCTACGCATTCGCGCGCAGCCAGCGGGTCCTTGTGATGTCCGTTGAGGCTGGTCATGCTGAAGTCTGGATTGATCCAGCAACCCGGCCTAGCGCGTTGGCTGAGCTTGCACGGATGGTGCCTCTGCGACTGAACCCGGTTCGTAAAAGTATCGCCGAATTCAATGCGGCGCTCGCACAGAGCTACTCAGGTTCGGGCGGGACCGCGGCGGCGGTAGCCGAGGAGGTCGAGAGCGATCTGGATCTTTCGCGCCTGCTCCAGGACATTCCCGAAATCGAGGATTTGCTAGAGGCTGAAGACGATGCGCCGGTGATCCGGATGATCAATGCGCTGCTGACTCAGGCGGCACGCGATGGCGCGAGTGATATCCATATCGAGCCGTTTGAATCCTTCTCTTTGGTTCGGTTTCGCGTCGATGGCACGCTGCGTGATGTGGTTCGGCCCAAGCGTGCGTTGCATGCGGCTCTGGTCAGTCGGATCAAGATCATGGCCCAACTCGATATCGCCGAAAAGCGCTTGCCGCAAGATGGCCGGATAACCTTGCGGGTAGGTGGGCGACCCATGGATGTCCGCGTCTCGACGCTCCCGACCGGTCATGGCGAGCGGGCGGTTTTGAGGTTGTTGGACAAGGAGGCTGGGCGCCTCGATTTGTCGCGCCTGGGGATGAGCGATATCACCCTGGCCTCATTTGACCGCCTTTCCCACCAACCCCACGGGATTGTGTTGGTCACGGGCCCGACCGGTTCGGGCAAGACGACGACGCTCTATGCGGCCATGGGCCGGCTGGACGCGACGACGACCAATGTGATGACCGTTGAAGACCCGATCGAGTATGACCTCGAGGGGGTTGGTCAGACGCAGGTCAATCCACGGATTGAGATGACATTTGCCAAGGCCTTGCGATCGATTTTACGCCAGGACCCCGATGTCATCATGATCGGCGAGATTCGCGATCTGGAGACTGCTCAGATTGCGGTCCAGGCCAGCCTGACCGGCCACCTCGTGCTAGCCACGCTCCATACCAACGATGCTGTCAGTGCGATCACCCGTCTAATCGATATGGGGGTTGAGCCATTCCTGCTGTCATCAAGCCTTCTGGGCGTATGCGCTCAGCGCCTCGTGCGCAGGCTTTGTATGAATTGCCGTGAGGCTGATCCGTTGATCACCGGTAATTGGCGGGCTGTTGGGTGTCCTGCTTGCGCTCGAACCGGATTTCAGGGCAGAACCGGGATTTACGAACTGCTGATCGTTGATGACATGATTCGAAGTCAGATTCACGAGCGGGCGGCCGAGGCAAACATCCGCCAAGTCGCGTTGGGTTCGGGAATGCTGCCATTTGTCAGCAACAGTTTGAGAATCAGAATTATATTGAGCAA
>RFVZ01000042.1 GCA_009922405.1 Betaproteobacteria bacterium | reverse complement strand
ACGCCGCCGATGATCGTTCCGGCGGTGCTGTTGTCTTGGCCCTGAACCAAGACCTGCTGGCATTGTTGCTGCGGAATCGTCACCATTCTTGGAGAGATCTGCAGGACGTGTGCAACTTCCTGAGACTGCGATGGGTATTGGATTTGGCCCTGAACTTGGGCCTGCGCCTGTTCGACCAATCCAGTCGCCAGCATGGCGAAGCCGACCAAAGCGGCACAGCGTGTAGACAAGATTTTCATCGATCGGACTCCAGTGCAAGGACGGCCGTATTTTACGGCGTAATTCAACGCCGCATGCGCGCCCGCATCCAATGGCGACCCAGTTCCCAAACCGCCGGCAGGCCCGGGATGATGATCATCGCCAGCGCGATGGCCGAGAAATTCTGTTTGACCCATGGTTGGTCACCAAACCACCACCCCAATGTCGTCAATCCACCGACCCAAAGCGCAGCGCCGAGCATGTTGTAGGCTGCAAAACGCGGGTAGCGCATCTGGGCCAGACCGGCAACGAAGGGCGCAAACGTCCGAATGAACGGAATAAAGCGCGCGACGATGATGGTCATCGGGCCATGGCGCTCGTAGAAAGCCTGAGTCCGTTCGAGCGCGTCCCGGTTAAACCAGGCCGAGCGCTCCCAGGTAGATATTCGAGCGCCCAAATGTCGACCGACGCTGTAATTGAGTGCGTCTCCCGCTACCGCCGCGCAAAACAGCAGCCCAAGTAGTAAGGGGAGATTCATCGCGCCAACCCCCGCCAAAGCACCGGCCACAAAGAGCAGCGAGTCGCCCGGCAAAAAGGGCATCACGACCAAACCAGTCTCAACGAAAACAATCAGAAAGAGCAGGGCATACACCCAGGCACCGTGAGTTTGCACGACCTCTGCAAGGTGCTTATCGAGGTGCAGAAACAATTCGAGGGCCTGCCTCACGAGCTCCATCACTGCATTTCCCTGACTTCCCTGACGACCGCCGTCAGCCCCGACTATAATTCAGGGATGGAGACCGGCCCGATTGACCAGTTGCCGGAGACGCTGTCCCCGTCGGTCGAGCACCGCCCCATCCGGGCCCTGCCCGACCTGCTAATCAGTCAGATCGCCGCCGGAGAGGTGGTTGAGCGACCCGCGTCGATCGTCAAAGAGCTCCTCGAAAATGCTGTCGATGCAGGCGGTCGGGTGATTACGCTGCGAATAGATGAGGGGGGAATTAGCCGAATTCAGGTAACCGACGATGGCAGTGGGATTCCAAACCAGCAACTCCCTCTCGCGCTGACCCGACACGCCACGAGCAAAATCTCCAGTCTGAGCGAACTCGAACGGGTCAATACGCTGGGCTTTCGCGGTGAAGCACTTGCAGCCATTGCGTCCGTCGCGGAGGTCACCATCACCTCGCGGCCCCGCAACGAATCGCACGCCAGTGCGATCGATGCCCAAAGCGGCGAAATCATGCCCGCTGCTGGCGGTTATGGGACGGTGGTTGATGTACGTAAGCTCTTTGGAAATACCCCCGCTCGTCGAAAGTTCCTAAAAGGCAGCAGCACCGAGGCCGCGCACTGCCTCGACGCCTGGCGCCGAGTCGCGCTGGCCCATCCGATGATCGCTTTTCACTACGAAGCCTGGGGCGACAACCAGCGTCGACGTGAAGAACGCTGGCCTGCCGGAGACCCCATTGAGCGCGCATTGGCATGCCTAGGCCCGGAAGTTCGGAGCGCTTACTGCGTCGTCGATCGAGTCGTTGAAGGCCCGCCAGAAATGGGCCAAGGCCTCGCCTTACAGGGTGTACTCGGGCTACCTGAGGCCTCGCGTCCGCGGCCCGATCATCAGTTCTTATTCGTCAACGGGCGCTGTGTACGCGACCGTGCGCTCAGCTTTGCCGTGCGGCAGGCCTTTGGCGAAGCCCTGCATGGCGACCGTCAACCCTGTTTTGTCCTGATGCTGAGCCTTGATCCGACGCTCGTCGACGTCAACGTCCACCCTGCAAAAACCGAAGTCCGGTTCCGCGACAGCGCCGCCGTACGCTCTTTTTTGTATCACGCTGTTGCGGGTGCAATGCGCGCGGCACCCGGGCCAATTGCGGCGCACCGATTCATCGCCCGCGAGCCTGAGCCCCTGGCAGAAGCTCCCATCCGAGCCCTGGACGGCGACCGCTTGTTGCCTGCCGGGCACCGGCCGCCTCACTCCGGCGACCGAACGACACAGTCGCTGTTTTCATTTCGACCGGCCACCACGATTGCGCGGCCTTCAGCCCAAGCAATTGAGACAGCGCTTACCTTTCAAGCACCAGCCGTCCACTCAAACGCATCGACGGCGTCCCCACTTACCGCACCAGCCTCGGTTCCCGAGACGCACCCTCTAGGCCAGGCGATTGGTCAGCTTCACGGCCTCTATGTCCTCGCCCAGAACGCGGAGGGACTGGTCCTGATCGACATGCACGCAGCCCATGAACGCATCGTCTTTGAGCGCTTGCGGGCCCAGGCCGATCTGCGTTCCATCGTTTCACAGCCTTTACTGGTCCCCGCGGTTTTTACCGCTGATGAGATCGAGGTCGCGCTGGTCGAAGAGTCTAACGAAGCGCTGTTCGGATTCGGTTTAGAGCTAGCGCCGATGGGCCCAACGACTATCGCGGTCCGTGCCGTCCCAGCGCTACTCTCAAAAGCAGATCCGATCGCGCTTGCACGCGATGTGCTGGCCGGTCTGCGAGAGAGCGGCAACCTGCACGCTCTGACCCAACGACGGGACGCGATCCTGTCAACCATCGCCTGCCATGGCGCGGTTCGGGCGAACCGGCAACTTTCCTTGAGCGAAATGGATGCCTTGCTGCGCACGATGGAATCAACCCCTGGGGCTGACCGCTGCAACCATGGTCGTCCGACCTGGATGATGCTGAGCCTCGACGATCTTGATCAGCGCTTTATGCGTGGGCGCTAACCCATGGCCACCGTCGCGATACACAACCCCGAATCAGCCCAACTGCCAACTACGCTGCTGATTGTCTTGACCGCCTTGGTGGCGTTCCAGCCTGCCGGCACTGATGTTTACTTGCCGTCGCTTCCGGCGATCGCGACCGAATTTCATGTCGGGCCGGTCGGCGTGCAGTGGACGCTCACCGTGTTTTTGCTTGCCTTCTCTTCGGCCCAACTCGCCGCCGGGCCGATCGCGGACCGGTTTGGGCGACGGCCGGTGATTCTGGCCGGGCAAATCACCTTCATCCTGGCCTCGGTGGTCGGGGCATTGTCGCCCTCGCTGACCTGGTTGATCGCGGCGCGCGGGGCCCAGGCGATTGGAGCCTGCTGCGCGGTGGTGTGCGCCCGGGCCATGATCCGCGACCTGTTCAACCCGGACGCGGGCGCCCAGGTCATGTCGCGAATGCTGGGGTGGATGATCATCGTCCCGGTCTTTGGCGCTGCGCTCGGCGGACTGCTTCAGCAGTCCTGGGGATGGCGGGCCAATTTCGTCGCCGTTGCCACCTACGGAGCCATTGCCTTGGCGTCGACCTTTCATTGGAGCAAAGAGACGCTGCCATTCGAACGCCGGACTTCCCTGCAACCCCGCGAGCTCTGGTTGAGCGCGAGCCACATTATTCGCTCGCCAACCTTTCGGGCCTGGCTGGCGATGGCAAGCTGGAGCTATGTCGGCTTATTTGCCTACCTCTCGAATTCATCGTTTGCCCTGATCGAAGTCCTAGGCCTAAGCCCCACTTGGTACGGCATGAGTTTCGGCGTGACAGCAATCGGCTATTTGATCGGCGTCCTCTGGGTACGGCGCCGAATCGCCCTGTTCGGATTGCGCGATGCCCCGTCCGTCGGCGCTGCGCTGGCGGTTGGCTGTGGCCTGGTCATGGCCGCACTGGCCGCATTAGAAGTTCGCCACCCCGCCGCGATTATGGTTCCAATGTTTGGTTTCATGCTGGCTCACGGCATTAATCAGCCGTGCGCAACGAGCGGCGCGATCGGGCCATTTCCGCACTGCGCAGGCACAGCCGCAGCGCTACTCGGCGCGCTAATGGCAGCAGGCGCGGCACCCATGGGATGGTTGATTGCTGCAAATCACGATGGGTCGACTCGACCGTTGGCCTTTGGGATTGCACTCTGCGGATTGGGTGTCGCTGCAAGCTGGCTATTGCTGGTTCGCAAGCTGGCGCCCGAACCTGACTTATATCGCCTCTGACCACTGCCATGTCGACGCAGGATCAACATCCCCTGATCTTCCTGATGGGCCCCACCGGCGCGGGAAAGTCGGCAGTCGCCATGGCCCTAGCCGCGCAACTGCCGATTGACATCGTCAGTGTTGATTCAGCGCAGGTCTATCGCGGGCTGGATATTGGCACCGCAAAACCAAGCCTCGCAGAGCGCGCGCTCGTGCCGCATTGGTTGCTCGATTTGCTTGACCCGTCACAGGCCTATTCCGCCGCAAGGTTTCGGGTCGACGCGCAAGTGGCCATCGAAGCAATTCGGGCGAAAGGCCGCATCCCCCTCCTCGTGGGTGGGACCATGCTGTACGCCCGCGCTCTGGTCGGCGGTCTTGACGATTTGCCCTCAGCCAACCCCGCGTTGCGAGCACAGCTCGAAGCCGAGGCGCAGGCCGACGGATGGCCCACAATGCACGCGCGGCTGGCAGATCTTGATCCGGTTACTGCGGCGCGTTTGTCACCGACTGATTCGCAGCGGATCCAGCGCGCGCTCGAAGTCGTCATGCTGACCGGAACCCCCTTATCGACCTTACAGGGACGGCCAAAGGGCTCCGATCAAAGAGCCACCGATCAGCCAGCCCATTTCGTTTCGCTTGAGCCTCGGGACCGCAGTTGGCTGCACCAACGCCTCGAGACGCGTTTTAAGGACATGGTCGCAGCGGGTCTCCTGGACGAGGTTCGTGCATTGCGGGCGCGTGGCGACCTTCACACCGATCTCCCCTCTATCCGCAGCGTCGGCTATCGCCAGGTCTGGGCCCACTTGGACGGAGATGGTGACCTACAGGCGATGCACGATCGTGCAGTTGCAGCCACCCGCCAATTAGCGAAGCGTCAGCTCACCTGGCTCCGATCGAACGCACAACGCACGATCGTGCCGTGCGACACTGCACAGGCGACCTCGCTCGCGGTCACAGCGCTTCGCGCTGCCATCGGCTGATGGCAGCGCTGAGCGAATCAATGGTCGGCTGACAGGCAGCCTAGGCGCCGGTCGTAATGACCGTTGCCGCTTCGCCCTGGGGGCGCACCCGAATCGATCCGATAACAGACGCGCTCTGACCGGCTGCAGTTAACCGATCGATCACCGCGTGGGACTGACTCGGGGCAACAACCACGCACATACCAATGCCACAGTTAAAGACGCGGTACATTTCATCGTCCGTGACTGCACCCGAATCTTGCAGCCAGTCGAAAATTGGGGGCCTCACCCAGTCGCTACGACGCAAAACGGCCTGCAAGGCCTCCGGGAGCACCCTGGGAAGATTCTCGACCAAGCCTCCGCCGGTGATATGCGCCATCGCCTTGACCGCGCCGGGCAATTCCGCGAGCACGTCGAGCATCGGCTGAACATAGATCTGGGTCGGGGCCATCAACGCATCCGCCAGGGTGCGCTGAGCGGGGTCGGCCGGCAGAGGCATGGCATTCAGTGCCTGCATCCACTCGTTTTCGGGACCTACGGCCCTTTCCAGAATTCGCCTGACTAGGGAAAATCCATTGGAATGCACGCCGCTCGACGGCAAACCCAGCACGACATCGCCCGGTTTGATCGAGCGCCCATCAAGAATCGACGATTTTTCGACAATTCCGACCGCAAATCCCGCTAAGTCGTATTCGCCGTCGGGATACATCCCCGGCATTTCCGCCGTTTCGCCTCCGATCAGCGCACAACCCGATTGCTCGCAACCCGCTGCCACGCCCCCAACCACTGCCGCGGCAGTCTCAACGCGCAATCGGCCACAGCCAAAGTAGTCCAGGAAATAAAGGGGTTTCGCGCCTTGAACGAGAATGTCGTTAACGCTCATCGCCACCAGATCGATCCCGACGGTGTCGTGCCGATCAAGGGCAAACGCGAGTTTGAGCTTGGTCCCTACGCCATCCGTGCCCGAGACCAGGACGGGTTCCCGGTAACCCCTAGGCAGCTCATACAAGGCCCCAAAACCACCAATCCCCGCCAGCACGCCAGCATTCAGGGTGCGACGGGCGAGGGGCTTAATTCGCTCCACCAGCGCATCGCCGGCATCCATGTCAACGCCTGCATCACGATATGAAATCGGCTTGTTCATCAATGACACTCCACAAAACCTTCATGTCCGAACCCCCTCGATCATCCGACCGCCGGGCCCGACATTCTAGGGCCCCTACAATAGTGGGGTACCTCCTCATTCAACATGACGCCCCCGCCACCGATTTCGCCCCATTCGCCGAATTCTGAAAATTCTCCGAATTCGCACCACTTGCCGTCCTGGCGCGTCATCGCACCATGGGCCTTAGTGGCGCTTGGGCTGTTCTGGGCGCTCTGGGCGCTTCAGACCACACTCTCACCGCTCTTTGCCGCGCTTGTCCTGGCCTATCTGATGGCTGGACCCGTTGACCGACTGCAGGGCGTTGGCGTGCCGCGCGCCCTCGCAAGCCTGCTGGTTATGCTAGGGACAATCACCCTGTTGACGGCTGCCGCATTGATTTTCTTGCCCATTATTCAGACCGAGGTTGAACTGTTGCGCCAGCAACTACCTGATCTGGTGGCCAAAGTCAGTGATTCGATCTTGCCCTGGTTTGAACGGGTGACCGGCGTCAAGCTGCGACTGGACCCGCAGGCCATCCGGACCTGGATCACCCGTCAATGGTCCGAAGGTGGGGGCGATCTTGCAGTGGGCATCATGGATTACGCCCGCAGTGGCGGCTCGGCTGTTCTGGAAATTGTGAGCGTGGTTCTCCTGGTTCCGATTGTCTTGTTCTATCTGTTGGTGGACTGGCACGATCTGCGCCGTCGCACCCTCGACTTGATACCGCCGCGCTGGATCGGTGGCGTCGTCGATGCACTTGATGAACTGGATTCGATGATCAGCGGTTGGCTTCAAGGCGTACTGCTCCTGACAATCGTTCTCGCGGTTTTCTATGCGGCTGGACTTTGGATCGCAGGCTTCCAACTTTGGTGGGCATTGGGTCTGCTGACGGGGATCCTGATGTTTGTACCCTATCTCGGCTTCGCATTGGCCCTGCTGCTGGCACTTCTCGCCGGCATGTTGCAGTTCGGTGTGGGCGAAGGCATCTGGCGCGTCGCCATTGTGTATTCGTTAGGCCAGGCGATCGAAAGTTGGTGGCTCACCCCGAAACTCGTCGGGGAGCGAGTGGGCCTTCATCCGGTGGTGGTCATCCTCGCCCTTCTCGTCTTTGGCAACCTTCTCGGCTTCGTGGGTGTGCTGCTCGCCCTGCCTTTGGCGGCGGTCACGATCGTCTTGCTTCGGCGGCTTCATCGGGCCTGGCTTCGCAGCGCGATTTTCGAGGGCAATCACGGACCCAGGGCGTGACCCAGCAGCTCATTCTCGATTTCGGCGCTCCACCGGCGCCCACCCTCGATAACTTTGTCGTTGGCGGTAACGCAGCCCTCCTAGCGATGCTCAAGCGCCTTGATTCGTCCAATGATTCGCCCCATGATTTTTCCAATGCGATTGATCTGGAATATCGATTTATTTATCTGTGGGGTGATTCCGGAGTCGGCAAGTCTCATCTTTTGCGCGCGCTCGCGCGACCCCAAGGGACACATTCGCTTATCCGGACCCTCGATGATGTCGATCGACTGGACAGCGCGGGTCAACAGGCCGCCTTTACCCAGTGGATCGAAACCCAGAGCGCCCCAAAACGGGCGCTGGTCATCGCGGGGCGTTGGCCCCCACGCGACTTGAAGTTGCGCGAAGATTTACGGACTCGGATCGGATCGGCCCTCGTCTTCAAAGTCCAGCCTCCGGCCGATGCCGACAAATTGGCGGCGCTTCAGGCCGCCTCCTGGCACCGTGGCTTCAGACTGCCTGACGAGATCGCACAAAAGCTGCTAGACCTGTTGCCGCGAGACCTCGGATCACTTGGCGCAGCGATCGCAGCCCTCGATCGATTTTCGCTTGAACGGAAGCGAGCCATCACGCTACCGCTGCTACGCGAATGGCTGCAACACGAGGTCCGCTAGAATCCGCCCAACATGAACATTTCAAAGCCCTATGACCCGACTGCGGCTCGCGCAAAAATTGCTGCAGCCGCGAACCTTCCCGACGACCAATCTAGCGACCAATCTGGCGACCAATCCGGCGAACAACCATCGAGCGGCTTGGCCCTGTTCGATCTGGACCACACGCTGCTTCCAATCGACAGTGATTTTGAATGGGGACGATTTTTGGTCCGCATTGGGATCCTTGACCCCGCGGTCCACGAACAAGAAAACCAGCGCTTTTATCGCCAATATCAAGACGGCACCCTGAACATTCAGGAGTACCTCGACTACGCGCTGCAACCGCTGTCGAAATGGCCACGCGCCGAGGTCGATGGATGGCATGCCCAGTTCATGGTCGAAGTGGTGCGGCCCGCAATCCGTCCTGAGGCCATCGATCTGGTCAGGTATCACCAAGAGGCAGGCCATCTGTGCGCCCTCGTGACGGCAACCAATGCGTTCGTGACGCGCCCCATCGCGTGCGCTTTTGGAATTGATCACCTGATTGCAACGGAGGTCGAGGAACACTTGGGCGCCTACACGGGCAGGCCCACCGGGACGCCGTCGTTTCGCGAGGGCAAAGTAACGCGAACGTTGCAATGGCTGAACAGCCTCGACAAAACCTTGGGGACCTTCAAACGGAGCTGGTTTTACAGCGACTCGATGAACGATCTGCCATTGCTGAGACAGGTGACTGACCCGGTCGCCACCAATCCCGATCCCCGCCTGCTAGAGGCGGCGCAGGCCTCGGGCTGGCCCGTGTTGCGACTCTTCGAATGATCAACCGATTGCTCGACCGATTGCTGGGTCGCGGACCCCGTCTCGCCAAACCTCGTCAGGCCAAAATCCTTCGGGGCGCCGATCTGGGTCTTCAGCGCGAGCTAATCTCGCCCAATGCGATCAAGGTCTGTGAAACCCTGCAACGGGCAGGATTCAAGGCCTACCTCGTGGGTGGCGCGGTTCGGGATCTTCTGCTCGGAATCACCCCCAAGGACTTTGACATCGCGACCAACGCAACGCCAGAGGATGTGAAGGCGGAATTTCGCCGGGCGATGATCATTGGTCGACGATTTCGACTGGTCCATGTGATGTTCGGTCGTGAAGTAATCGAGACGTCCACCTTTAGAGCACTTAACCCCGAAGCCAAGACCGACGAACACGGCCGGGTATTAGCCGACAACTTGTTTGGCAGCCAATCGGAAGACGCCACCCGTCGCGACTTCACCGTCAATGCGCTGTACTACGACCCCAGTTCAGATGAGGTGCTCGACTACCACGGCGGCGTCAGCGATCTAAAAAAGCGACTGCTGCGCATGATCGGAGATCCGGCGACGCGTTACCGTGAAGATCCGGTTCGAATGCTGCGCTCCGTGCGGTTTGCGGCAAAGCTCGGATTCACCATTGAGGAGCAGACCCGGGCGCCGATTCGCGAGATGGCAGAGCTGATTCACAACGTCCCGGTCGCCCGACTTTTTGATGAGATGCTGAAGCTTCTCCAGTCGGGCCAAGCCATGGCCTGTCTGCGTCAACTGCGTGATGCGGGCCTGCACCACGGTCTACTCCCGCTCCTGGATGTCATCCTCGAACAGCCACAGGGCGCTCGGTTTGTGGAAATTGCGTTGGCCCGAACCGATGAGCGGGTTCGCGAAGGAAAAAGTATCAGCCCAGGTTTTCTGTTTGCCACGCTGCTTTGGCAACAAGTTCGAACGCGCTGGGAGGCTGGGATCGCCCGGGGGGATTACCCCATTCCCGCGCTGATGGCTGCGATCGACCTCGCGCTAGACGAACAAAGCGAACAACTCGCGATCCAGAAGCGCTTTATCGCCGATATGCGCGAAATCTGGTCGCTTCAACCGCGTTTTGAGCGCCGCACCGGCAGCCAGCCGTATCGCTTGCTCGAACATATCCGCTATCGGGCCGGGTTTGACTTCTTGATGCTCCGAACGGACGCAGGTGAAATCGAACCCGAGCTGGTGGCGTGGTGGGACCGATTTGCCGACGGATCGCCCAATGAGCGGGACACGATGATCGCCGACCTTGCCCGCGGCCCAGGCAGCTCGTCGACCGGGATCAGCCGCCCGCGCCGACGGCGACGCCGCAGTAGCGGCAGTGACCAGGGGGGCACAAAGGTAGATACACTCGGTGGATCCGAGGGTGCCGGCGAGCCCTGACCTGGACCCCAGCGCCAGTAAGGCGTGGGTCGGTATTGGCGCGAACCTCGGGGATCCCGCTAACACGGTCTTGGACGCCATCGATGCCCTTGAGACTTTGCCGCACACGCGAGTCGACGCTCGCTCCAACTTATGGCGAACCAAACCGGTCGATGCGCCCGGGCCTTATTACGTCAACGCCGTCGTCCGGCTGCGGATCTTGCTATCCCCGCATGCCTTGTTGTCTGCGCTCCTCGAGTTAGAAAACCAGTTTGGCCGCGAGCGTTCAAGCCCTAACGCCCCGCGCACCCTTGACCTCGATCTGTTAATGGTTGACGACCTGACCCTCAACGATGAGGGCCCACCCGCGCTCGCGCTCCCCCATCCGAGACTGTGCGAGCGGGCCTTTGTGTTGGCTCCGCTGGCTGAACTCGATCCAGGCCTTCGCTTACCCAACCACGAACGGGTCGAGCAAACCTTGGACCACCTGCTCAAGAACCCAAACCAGGCCGTCGAGCTACTGGCATACTTCCGCACATGAATCCGCTCTCCCCCGCGAATCCCGCCGGCACCCCCGAGAATTTGCTGCGTTGGCGTCACATCGTGATCGAAGGTCCCATTGGTGTGGGCAAGACCTCCCTTGCGCGCCGATTGGCCAGCCATACCAACGGGCGACTTCTGCTGGAGCAACCAGAGGTCAACCCGTTTCTGGAACGCTTTTATCGGGACGCCGAAAGGTGGGCACTCCCGACCCAATTGTCATTCCTGTTCCAGCGTTTGGACCAACTTCGGGAGATGTCTCAATCCCAGCAATTTGAACAGATGGTGGTAGCCGACTTTCTGTTTGACAAAGATCCACTGTTCGCCGAGTTGACGCTAGATGATGAAGAACTGGCGCTCTACCGAAAAATCTTTGCCGGGTTACATGCGCACACGCCGGTACCCGACCTGGTGATCTACCTTCAAGCGCCCGCGGAGTCGCTGATCGAGCGCGTACAGCGGCGGGGTCACGAGTTCGAAGCGCCCATCACCGAGGACTACCTAAACCGCCTCTCGGACGCCTACAGCCGGTTTTTTCATCACTACGACAGCAGCCCACTCCTCATCGTTAACACTCAACGGATGAACCCCAGCGAACGAGATGAGGATTTCGCGCTCCTGATCCGCCAGATTCAAACCATGCGTGGTCGGCGCGAATTCTTTAATACCGCGATTTAGGTACCCCATCCGTGAGCACCACGACGTGAGCACCACGCCCCTCGATCTGACGGCGGGACCTCAAACTGGGGCCCAAGCTGGACCGCAAACGGGGGCGCCACGCCGTCGGGTCACGCTGCACCGGTTGGCGCAAATGCGCGACGCGGGCGAGCGGATCACCATGCTGACGTGCTACGACGCCAGCTTTGCGCAACTTCTCGATACAGCCCAGATCGACGTGATGCTGATTGGGGACTCGCTTGGGATGGTCTTGCAGGGAAAAAACGACACGCTTTCGGTCAGCATCGACGAGATCGCGTACCACGTTCGATGCGTTGCAGCTGGCACCCGATACGCCATGGTAGTCGCGGATTTGCCATTTAGCTCCTACGAAACCAGCCCCGAACAGGCCTTTAAATCCGCTGGGCGATTAATGGCCGCCGGCGCTCAAATGGTCAAACTCGAAGGCGGCTCCTGGATCGCCCCCACCGTCGAGTTCTTAGTGACCCGCGGCATTCCAGTCTGTGCCCACATCGGTTTTACCCCGCAATCGGTCCATGCCTTGGGCGGCTATCGGGTTCAGGGGCGTAGCCCCGCCGACGCTGAACGACTCAAAGCGGATGCACTCGAACTGGGCGACGCCGGTTCGAGCCTAGTCCTTATGGAGATGATCCCAGCCGCACTCGCCGCCCAAATTACGGCCGCTCTGGCGGTGCCGAACGCAAAGCGTGCGGCAGTTCCAACGATCGGGATTGGTGCGGGCGTGGATTGCTCTGGCCAGGTCCTGGTGCTGCATGACCTGCTGGGCATCAGCACCGGGGTACGCCCCCGATTCTCAAAAAACTTCCTGAACGGGCAGGCCGGTGTGAGCGGAATCGCCGACGCCGTTGCTGCCTATGTTCAAGCGGTGCGCTCTGGCGAATTTCCCGCTGCGGAACACAGCTTCTAATGAAAATCGTTAGAACGGTGGCCGAACTCCGGGCCCAGTTGCGCGGACAACTGCGAACCGCCTTCGTGCCCACCATGGGCAACTTGCATGAGGGCCACCTCTCGCTAATGCGCGTTGCGGCGCGCCTGGGTGATCCTGTCGTGGCGTCGATTTTTGTGAATCGTCTCCAGTTCACCCCCAACGAAGATTTCGACCAGTACCCGCGAACCTTTGAGGCTGACTGCGAGAAACTAGAGCGCGAAGGGGTGTACGTCCTGTTCGCGCCGGACGAAAACGAGCTATATCCCGTGCCCCAGGAGTATCGGGTCTCGCCCCCGACCGGCTTGGGCGACATTCTTGAAGGCGAGTTTCGCCCCGGTTTTTTCACCGGTGTCACGACCGTGGTGTTGAAACTCTTCAACTGCGTCCAGCCGATGGTCGCAGTATTCGGAAAGAAGGATTATCAACAACTGATGGTCTTGCGTCGCATGGCCGAGCAGTTCGCATTGCCGACGGAAATTATCCCTGCCGAGACCGTCAGGGCCCCGGATGGGCTCGCCTTGTCATCTCGCAACGGATACCTGTCCCCTGAGGATCGCGCTCGGGCGCCGATGCTCCATGAGGTGTTGCGGGATTCGGTCCAGGCGCTTCGAGTGAATGGCGTCGCGATGCGCTCGGGAGCTGATTCATCCTCCGTCAAAACGAACGCTGACACCCAATCTGGAGCGGACATATGGCCCGAGGCCCTGGCCGCCGAACAAAAAGCCATTGCCCGGCTTTCTGGATTTGGTTGGGTGCCAGACTATGTCGCGGTGCGTCGACGCGCGGACTTGTTGCCACCCAGTTTGGCCGATGTGGCCAATGCTACGCCACTGGTTGTATTGGCTGCCGCCAGACTCGGTGCGACTCGCCTGATCGACAACCTCGAGGTCTGAGCCGGCCATTCAAACTCAGCCATGCGTGCTGGAAAACCCATTCGGATTGTTCGATTGCCAGCGCCAGTGGTCCTCACACATCTGCTCTAGCGGGCGTTCAGCGCGCCAACCCAGGAGCGCTCGCGCGTTGGCGGGATCGGCATAACAGCTCGCAATATCGCCAGGCCGCCGGTTGACAATCTCGAACGGAATCGACCGACCACTGGCTCGTTCGAAGGCGCGGATGACTTCGAGGACGGTGTATCCCGTGCCCGTTCCCAGGTTGACGGTCCAGTGCCCCGGGTGGTTAAGAATCCGTCGAAGTGAATCGACATGGCCGAGGGCCAGATCCACCACATGAATGTAGTCACGCAAGCCGGTGCCATCACGGGTGTCCCAATCGTCGCCAAAAACGGAGAGGCGCTCGCGTCGACCAACTGCGACTTGCGCAATAAAGGGCATCAGATTATTGGGCAAACCACGAGGATCCTCGCCAATCTGGCCACTTGGATGGGCACCGACCGGGTTGAAGTAGCGCAGTGTTCCGATGGCCCAAGACGGGTCACTGGTCGCCAGATCCGTCAAGATGGATTCGATGCACGCCTTGGTCCGCCCGTACGGGTTGGTCGGTTGGATCGCAGCGGCCTCGTCGAGTGGAACGCGCTGCGGGTCACCATAAACCGTGGCCGAGGATGAGAACACGATGCGCCGGACGCCAGCCTGCTCCATCGATTGAAGGAGTACAAGTGTTCCGCCAACGTTGTTGTCCCAATATGCGACGGGTTTACTGACCGATTCGCCGACGGCCTTGAGTCCCGCGAAATGAATCACGGCATCAAACCGGTGCGTTTGAAAGAGCGTCGCCATTGCGCTGCGATCGCGCAAATCAGCGTTAACAAATGGGATGGGCTTCCCCGTCAACTCGGTCACGCGCTGCAGACTTTGCTCACTCGCGTTGGACAAGTTGTCGACCACCACAACGCCAAAGCCGGCTGTGACCAGTTCAAGAACGGTATGGGAACCGATGTAACCAGCCCCCCCAGTGACCAGGACCTTTACGGATTGACTCTCTTTTATCATAAGAGCAACGATAGCGCATCCGCGATGGCGCGACGCAGCAAAACTTCCGGACGTCATGTGAGCGTCATACAAGGCCGATAATGTGACAAGCTGATTGCAACCACCGGATCCGAGCGTGAACGCAAAAGTCCTGATCATCGAAGATGAACCTGCAATTCGGGAATTGATCGCGGT
>RFVZ01000410.1 GCA_009922405.1 Betaproteobacteria bacterium | reverse complement strand
TCTAGATTATCAGTTGCAAACGATGTTGTTTTGAACAAGAACATTCAAATCCAAGGAACAACCGTCCAACAAGGAGACGTATCAATGAATTCTAGATTATCAGTTTCAAACGATGTTGTTTTGAATAAAAACATTCAAATCCAAGGAACAACCGTTCAACAAGGAGATGTATCAATGAATTCTAGATTATCAGTTGCAAACGATGTTGTTTTAAATAAAAACGTTCAAATCCAAGGATCAACAATTCAACAAGGAGACGTTTCTATGAACTCCAGATTATCAGTTGCAAACGACGTAACATTAAACAAGAACGTTCAAATCCAAGGATCAACCGTCCAACAAGGAGATGTTTCTATGAACTCCAGATTATCAGTTGCAAACGACGTAACAATGAACAAAAACATTCAAATCCAAGGATCAACAGTTCAACAAGGAGATGTTTCTATGAATTCTAGACTATCAGTTGAAGGAGATGTATCAATGAATTCTAGATTATCAGTTGCAAACGATGTTGTTTTGAACAAGAACATTCAAATCCAAGGATCAACCGTTCAACAAGGAGATGTATCAATGAACTCTAGATTATCAGTTGCAAACGACGTAACAATGAACAAAAACGTTCAAATCCAAGGATCAACTATCCAACAAGGAGATGTTTCTATGAATTCTAGATTGTCAGTTGCAAACGACGTAACAATGAACAAAAACGTTCAAATCCAAGGATCAACCGTCCAACAAGGAGATGTAACAATGAATTCAAATCTTACAGTAGCCAATGATACATCACTAAATGGTAATGTAGAAATCCAAGGATCAACTGTCCAACAAGGAGATGTAACAATGAATTCAAATTTGAATGTAAATGGAGATGTATCAATAGTTGGCAGATTGAATGTTAAAAATTACCAATATGATACAATAATTAATACATTTACTAACAATTATAATATGATTATAAGTGAAGATTTATCATTAAATGGAAATATATTTATTCAAGGAACAACAGTTCAACAAGGAGATGTATCAATAAATTCCCGCTTATCAGTAGGGAACGATTTAATAGTAAAAAAAAATGTTCAAATCCAAGGAATAACAGTTCAACAAGGAGATATTTCTATGAATTCAAGACTTTCGGTAGGAAGTAATGTATCATTGAATGAAAATCTCCAAGTAATTGGAAAAACAATATTGAACAATGACTTGACAGTTAATACAAGAACATTAATAGGAGGAGACGTTTCGATGAATGGAAAATTATATGTAAGTGGAGATGTTTCAATCAACGGAATTGTATCTGTAAGAACACAACCAACCAGTGACAATTCAAATAGAGTAGCAACAACTGCATATGTTACAAACAAATTATCAACATTAACCGGATTGACAGCAAGTTTTACAAATGATATAAATGTTGAAAATCGCATTTTTACAAGTGGAGATGTTTCTATGAATTCACGTCTATCGGTAGGAAGTGATACTTCATTGAATAGAAATCTCCAAGTATTAGGAACAACAGAAATGAACAACGACTTGACAGTAACTACAAGAACATTCATAGGAGGTGATGTGTCCATAAATTCTCGTTTATCAGTAGGAAGTGATGTATCTTTCAATGGAAAATTATACGTAAGTGGAGATGTTTCTATAAACGGAATTGTATCTGCTACAACACAACCTACAAGTGACAATTCAAGCAAACTAGCAACAACTGCATATGTTACAAATAAATTATCAACATTAACAGGAACAACAGCAGGTTTTACAAATGATATAAGTGTAGGAAACCGTATTATTGCAAGTGGAGATGTATCTATGAACTCCAGATTATCAGTTGCAAACGACGTTTCTTTGAACAAAAACATTCAAATCCAAGGAACAACAATCCAACAAGGAGATGT
>RFVZ01000409.1 GCA_009922405.1 Betaproteobacteria bacterium | reverse complement strand
GTTATACTTGGTGTTACGGTATTTGTTGGTGTTACTGTGTTAGTAGGAGTAACAGTATTAGTAGGTGTTATACTTGGTGTTACGGTATTTGTAGGTGTCTGAGTGTTAGTCGTTGTTATACTTGGTGTTACAGTATTTGTAGGAGTTATGGTATTAGTAGGAGTAACGGTATTAGTTGCTGTTATACTTGGTGTTACCGTATTGGTAGGGGTTATGGTATTGGTAGGCGTCTGAGTGTTAGTAGGTGTTACACTTGGAGTTACTGTGTTTGTAGGAGTTATAGTATTGGTAGGTGTCTGAGTGTTAGTCGTTGTTATACTTGGCGTTACAGTATTAGTAGGAGTTATGGTATTAGTAGTAGTAACGGTATTAGTTGCTGTTATACTTGGAGTTACTGTGTTTGTAGGAGTTATAGTATTGGTAGGTGTTACTGTGTTAGTAGGTGTTACACTTGGAGTTACTGTGTTTGTAGGAGTTATAGTATTGGTAGGTGTTACTGTGTTAGTAGGAGTTATAGTATTCGTAGGAGTGACAGTATTAGTTGGTGTCTGAGTATTAGTTGGTGTCTGAGTATTAGTTGGTGTCTGAGTATTAGTAGGAGTTATACTTGGCGTTACTGTATTAGTTGGGGTAATTGTGTTAGTAGGAGTGACAGTATTAGTTGGTGTTATGCTTGGCGTCACAGTATTTGTTGGTGTAACCGTATTTGTTGAAGTAACGGTATTAGTTGGTGTTATACTTGGTGTTACGGTATTTGTAGGAGTAACGGTATTAGTTGGTGTAATTGTGTTAGTAGGAGTTATAGTGTTGGTAGGTGTTATACTTGGTGTTACTGTATTTGTAGGTGTTTGAGTGTTAGTAGGGGTTATACTAGGTGTAACTGTGTTAGTAGGAGTTATAGTATTTGTAGGAGTTATAGTATTAGTAGGTGTAACAGTATTAGTTGCTGTTATGCTTGGTGTATTTGTATTAGTTGGAGTAATTGTGTTAGTAGGGGTGACAGTATTTGTGGGAGTTTGAGTGTTAGTTGCTGTTATACTTGGTGTTAAGGTGTTTGTAGGAGTTATACTTGAAGTAGGCGTAGGGGTTAATCCGGTTGTTGTTGAAGGTGTTGGGGTCTGAGTATTACTTGCGGTTATACTTGGTGTTACAGTTTTTGTTGGGGTTATAGTATTTGTTGGAGTTTGAGTGGTAGTAGGAGTGACAGTATTTGTTGGTGTAACAGTGTTAGTCGGAGTTTGTGTGTTAGTTGATGTTATACTTGGAGTTATAGTATTTGTAGGTGTTTGAGTATTAGTAGGTGTTGCAGTTCTTGTAGGTGTCTGAGTATTACTTACAGTTATACTTGGTGTAACCGTATTAGTAGGAGTAACCGTATTTGTAGGTGTTTGAGTTTTAGTTGCTGTTATACTTGGTGTTACTGTATTAGTACTAGTTTTTGTTGTAGTTACGGTATTTGTTGGTGTCTGAGTGTTAGTAGGAGTTTTAGTGTTAGTTGCAGTTATACTTGGCGTAGGTGTAGGTGTCGGAGTTGCATTAAACACAAATTGTGGTGTAAATGCAAATGTTGTCTGTGCTGATGTTGAATATGTTATTCCCGTTAAAATCGCAGTTTGATTTAAAGAATTATAGTCACCATTAGTAAACGTTTGAGTAAATCCATTGGATTGTCCCGTAGGTATGGTTATGGTTACAGGTATTGAAATTGTTCCTCCGGTTGTTACACCCAATACGAGTGTGAAACTGGTTGAGAAATTCGCAAGCATTGGGAACTGAGATGTTGCGGAAAATCCTGCACCGATTGATCCCGCAAATAGATAACCCGTTATTGTTACATTATTTGTACCGATTGTTGCCGATGGAGTTGGTGTAGGTGTAGGAGTTAATCCGGTTGTTGTTGA
>RFVZ01000408.1 GCA_009922405.1 Betaproteobacteria bacterium | reverse complement strand
AGCTACCCCCGCCATTACTCGATCAAGACATCACCTTCGTTTGCCGCGATCAAATCCGAACTCATGGAGCAGGTCCGGATTGAAGCGCGGGCCGCGCAAGCGGCAACGGTTCAACTCGCAGCGAGCGACTCATCGGGGAAGCACAAGGTTTGAACGCAGTTCTCTGGCGCAACGCCCACGCGATCAGCCTGGCGCCTGATTCAGGGTGGGGTGCGCTCGGATGCGCGGCGGTCGTGACAGTGGGGGATACGATTCGCTGGATTGGCGCACAGGCGGTTTTGCCAGCGGATCTTGAGCGCGATTTGGGCGTTCACCTGGTCAATGAAGTGGATCTCGGGGGGGCATTGCTGACTCCGGGCTTGGTCGACTGTCATACCCATCTGGTGTATGGAGGTCATCGCGCCGCTGAGTTTGAATTGCGGCTCGAAGGCGTGAGCTACGAGGCCATTGCCCGTTCGGGCGGCGGTATTCGCTCGACTGTCAACGCAACCCGAACTGCGACGGATGAGGATCTTTTCGAGCGTGCCTGCAAGCGAGCACGGACGCTCATGTCTCAAGGCGTGACCACGATTGAGATCAAGTCGGGCTACGGACTCTCGGAGCACGATGAGGCTCGCAGCCTTCGCTGTGCGCGGCGGGTTGGGCAGGCGCTTGGGCTCACTGTTCGAACCACCTGCCTTGCGGCGCATGCAATTCCCCCGGAGTTTGAAGGGCGCCCGGATGATTACATTGAGGCGGTCTGTGCCTGGTTGCCGAAATGGCATGCCGAGGGCCTCATCGATGCAGTCGATGCATTCTGCGAGCGGATCGCATTCAGCCCCGATCAGATTCGTCGAGTTTTTGAGTGCGCGCGCGGATTGGGCCTTCCCGTGAAACTGCATGCAGAACAATTGAGCGACCAGGGGGGGGCCGCGTTGGCCGCGGAATTTGGTGCGCTGTCGTGCGACCATTTGGAATGGGTATCAGAGGCCGCAATCGCCGCGATGGCTGAGGCCGGTAGCGTAGCGGTGCTCCTACCTGCAGCGTTTTATTTTCTGCGCGAAACCCAAGTGCCGCCCGTGCAAGCGCTGCGTCGTGCCGGTGTTCCGATCGCATTGGCGACCGACCATAATCCGGGGTCCGCGCCCCTTTTGTCCCCTTCCCTGGTTTTGAATCTGGCCTGTACGCTTTTTCGTTTGACCCCCGAAGAGGCGCTTCGCGGGATGACCGTCCATGCCGCACGTGCACTGGGCCTCAGCGATCGTGGGGTTCTGGCCGCTGGCATGCGGGCCGATTTCGCCGTTTGGGATCTGGATCACCCGGCCGAACTCGCCTACTGGATCGGGCATCAGGCCTGTCGAAAAACGATTCTTGGCGGGGTGGTTCAGTGATCTTCAAGCTCCATGCAGGCCACCTGCCCCTGTTGGTGAGCGTGCCGCACAGCGGGTGCGAGTTGCCGGCGGCGCTTGCCAGCCGAGTGGTCCCAAGAGCGCTTGAGGTGGAGGACACGGACTGGCATGTTGAAAAGCTCTACGACTTCGTCAAGGACCTGGGCGCTAGTTTTTTAGTCCCAAGGTTTAGTCGCTACGTCGTTGATCTGAATCGCCCTCCCGAAGATCTGCCGATGTATGCCGGGGCCAACAATACGACGATCTGTCCGACGACGTTCTTCAATGGAGATCCCTTATATCGGCCTGAGCAAATTCCAAATCGATCGGAAATCGATGAGAGGATCAAGAATTATTGGCAGCCCTATCATGA
Organism: Betaproteobacteria bacterium; assembly: GCA_009922405.1. Taxonomy (GTDB): domain Bacteria; phylum Pseudomonadota; class Gammaproteobacteria; order Burkholderiales; family Burkholderiaceae_E; genus RFPW01. Next base: position 178 of record RFVZ01000408.1, on the reverse strand, counting down.
TGCGATTGTTGCGGAAATGACCCGACTTCGTGACCTGCATGGTTACGCCATTTTGTTTGACGGTCACAGTATTTGCAGCGAAGTACCCTGGCTGTTTGAAGGGAGCTTGCCTGATTTCAATTTAGGTACGGTCAATGGTTCAAGCTGCGCGCCGTCCCTGCGCGACCTTTGCGTCGAC
>RFVZ01000407.1 GCA_009922405.1 Betaproteobacteria bacterium | reverse complement strand
GCCAGGAGGGCCGCCGGAATGACTCGGGCAGGTTGGTTAAAGAAATTACTTTGCAACTATTTGAAGGCGTGCCTTCCCGTACGATGAAAATCCACCAAACAAAATGTTCGCATTAAGTGGATCGGCAGTCCAACAAATCAAGCTTTTGAGCGAGCCAGCGAGTGGTGGTCGCCTGCACTAGGATCGTAATCAGGATGGCCAGCAGAGTCACCGAGGCGATCACTTTCGCGCTGGGGGCGTTCATCGCGAGCAACATTCCCGCGAGTGCGCCCGGAATCACGCCGGTTTCCCGAGTCCAGCACATGAATAACAGCTCGTTTCGGCTCCAGGCAGCTCGCCGGTCTGGCCCAGCACAGAGTAGAACGGTAATGGGTCGAGCGATCAGCATGAAAATCAGGACGACGCCCAGTGCTTTTAATCCCTGGTCGCGGATGAGTGCGAAGTCGACCTGCGCGCCCAGAAGAATGAAAATCATCACACGCATGATGAATGCGGTGGTCAAAATGTAGTGCTCCGACTCGTGAGCGGTTTTCTTTTCCACCGCGAATCCTAGGGCATCGAGATTGCCGTGCAGGATGCCGACGACGAAGACCGCCATGAATCCGCTTGCATGCAGCCTGTCGGCGATCAGATAGGCCGCGCTCACTGCGATCAGGGTTAAGACCGAGGCGTGTTCGACGAGCCAAGCCTGGCTTGGGTGACCGATACTCCAGGCCAATCCATACCCGATTAGCGCGCCAATCAAGAGACCAATGCCCGCCTCCCAAACCAGATCGCCTAAGGCTGTACTCAGGGAGAAATCGCCACCCCCAGTGATCGCGGCCAACAGGCTGAAGGTGATGATCGCCGCCATCGCGTCATTGAACGCCGATTCGCTCATGACCGTTTGGGCGACGCGCTGACGAACGGCGATTTGTCGAAAGACGGGTACGAGTGTCGCGGGGTCGGTTGAGGCCAGCACCGCGCCCAGCAACAGAGCAGCGGGCCAGGGGAGGCCCATCAGCCAGTGGGCAGCTGCGGCGGTAATGCCGCCCGTGATCAAAACCCCGGCGGTCGAAATGACTGTGATGGTGATCCAGGTCTGCCGAAGCACGGACAAGCGCAGGGTGGCGCCACCATCGAAGAGGATGTAGGCCGCACCAAAAATCAAGATCAGCTGGTTCAGCGTGGACCCCACTGAGACGTTGACCCAGCCGAGCCCAGCGGGGCCTGCGGCCATGCCGATCATCAACAGGATCGGCACATCGGGGATCCGGATCCGGTCCGCTAGCAATGCTGCTGCAACGCCCAGGCTCATCACCACGCTCACCATCAGGAGCGTTGTTTTGGCAAGGTCAACAGCTGAGGGGGCTTCCATAAGTTGTAGCTTTACGAGCCTGGGTGGGGTGGCGGCCCGCGTCATTGCGTGCGCCAGTGGGTGCAACCCCATAGAATGCCTCAAGTTTATTGAGTTAAAGACCGGTATGTCTATCCAAGTTGCTCTGACCCACCGCACTCATTATCAATATGACCGCTTCGTGGTGCTCTCACCGCAGGTGGTCCGTTTGCGTCCCGCACCTCACACTAAAAGCCGGGTGTTGTCCTATTCGCTGCGGGTCGAGCCGGAGGGCCATTTTGTCAACTGGCAACAGGACCCATTTTCGAACTGGATGGCGCGGCTGGTCTTTCCAGACAAGGTGGATCACTTCTCGGTCACGGTCGATCTCGTCGTTGAAATGGCGGTTTTCAACCCGTTTGATTTCTTCCTGGAGCCCGATGCCGAAGAGGCGCCCTTTGTTTACGGCGCGGATCTGAAGATCGAGTTGGCGCCCTATCTGGATTTTGCAGCGCCTGGGCCTCGACTGGTTCAGTGGTTAACAGGCGTTGACCGATCCCGGCGGCGCACGATTGATTTCTTGATCGACCTGAACCGCAAGCTC
>RFVZ01000406.1 GCA_009922405.1 Betaproteobacteria bacterium | reverse complement strand
TCTGGAGGTCATTGGCGCCCATTGTGATTACGATCTTGTTGGACGCGGTTGTTGCGTTGGGCGCGACGATGATGTTCTCGATGCCGGTGATCAAGGTGGTCATGGCCCCGGTCCCGTCGTTGTCGGCGGTCAACGTAATCGTGTCGGTCCCGGTGCCACCGGTGATGGTGGTTGCAGCATCAAGATCGGACGCGTTTCCGACCACGGTCAGGGCGATATTGGCCGAGTTGGTGACCTTGTCAGAATTGGTTGAATCGCCGGTAAGCCTGACGGTCGCGGCTCCGGAGTATCCGGATGCGAAAGTGACCTGATCTGGCCCCACGTTACTCAGATCAACTGTTGTGACACCAGCGGTGGATGCAGGAGCGCCTAGGGTCGCGATGAAGACACTGCCTGCTGACTTGAGCGTTTCGATCGAACTCAGGTTGGTGAAGAAGGTATCGCCGACCGTCCCTGTGGCCGATACGGTGTCAGAACCATCGCCGCCGGCGATGGTGTCATCCGCAGTCAGGTTTGCGGCCATCACGAAGGTGTCGCTACCGGCCCCGCCGCTTAAATTGTCGTTGCCGGAACCTGCGGTGATGCTGTCATTGCCATCGCCGCCAGACACGATGTCGTTGCCTGATCCGCCAGTAAGGGTGTCATTGCCGCCATTGCCAAAAAGCGTGTTCGCGACAGCGCCAGCGCCCTTCAGTGAGTCGTTGCCCGAACCACCAGTCAATGTGTGGGCGGCATCAGACACCCCCAATATCGTTAAAGCACCCGTGAGGGCGCTGGCGTCCACGGTCGTTGCCAGGATGAGGTTCGAGGCGACAGTCCCAGCGCCGGCAGTCAGGGTCAGGGTGCCGGAACCGCCGACCGTGATAGCCCCCGCGAAGGTCGTGTCTGCCGAGTTGGTTCCCGTGACCGTCAGTGCCAGAGTCTCGATGCCGGTGTCGATAACGAGATCTTCAACGCCATTCGCTGTCGCTGAGAAATTTGACAGCGACACCTTGGCGGTATCGGTAGACCCTGATACGACGTTGTTGGCATAGTCAACGGTATGTACTGAGGATCCACTGGCAATGATGATCGTTGCAGCAGTCGACTGGATATTATTGAGAGTCAATGCGCCGGCGGATGCCGAGCTACTAATGGCGGTGACGGCAGGCGCATTGACCAAATCGAGAACTGATGAACCGGTTGTGCTTGAAACGTTTACTAATTCAATGCTGGTCAGCAATGTTGGAATAACCGAAATCCCATTTAATTCTATATTGATTGAATCGGTCCCTAGTCCACCATTGAGTTGGTCTAGCGAATTGAGGGTTGGAAAAGATCCCGAGACGGAAGCGTTATACGTGTCATCACCACTTCCACCTGTGAACGCGCTGCCTGTATCAATGCCAGTTGTGAGCGAATTGATCGATATCGGTTTGGCCCTCTTGTGGATCAATGACTTAGCTGATTATTTTATTTCTCAGCGGCATCCGACCTACCAATTTCAAACCAATGACCAGGTAAAACTATCATTTTATCAATGGGTTGGGCGGATTTTGGCGGGATTATCTGCATATCAAAGACCTACCTGAGCCTGATATGTCGAAGAGGATTTGAGAGGAATAAAGGTGTCGGTTTTTTGGTGAAACCGTCGAAGACGCTTGAGTGAATTCCGAGAAGTCTAGAAGATCTCGATCTCGATTTTCTTTTGCGCTATGAACATTCTTTTTATTCACCAAAACTTCCCAGGCCAGTTTAAATTCCTCGCTCCTGCGCTCGCTAGTCAGGGTCATCGCGTGGTGGCGATGACTTTGCAAAAAGTCTCTGCGAGAGCTTGGGCGGGGATTGAGATTATTCCGTATACAACGGTTCGGGGGACGACGCCTAATGTGCATCCTTGGGTCGGTGACTTCGAGACCAAAACGATCCGAGGCGAGGCGTG
>RFVZ01000405.1 GCA_009922405.1 Betaproteobacteria bacterium | reverse complement strand
TTTTTGGGCGCCTGCAATTATTTTGTTGCGTCGCAACAATTTTGGCCTTCGGGATGACACTCGGCCCGATTGGGGAGGGTCGTGCGGCCGCGTCACTCCCGGGGAATGTCGCTTGGATCCCGGCAGCGCAGGACGCCGATATCGATCGGGCCTTCGCACAGGCCCGCCGCGACCGCAAACCTGTCCTCCTGTATTGGGGGGCGACCTGGTGCCCGCCTTGCAATCAACTCAAGGCGACCTTGTTCAGCCAACAGGAGTTTGCTCTCCTTGCGCAGTCGTTTGTCGCGGTCCAGGTCGACGGCGATTTGCCAGGGGCGCAAAAGCTGGGCACCCGGTTTCAGGTCCGCGGCTATCCAACCACGCTGCTCCTCAATGGACAGGGGCAGGAGATCACCCGATTGCCCGGCGAAATCGAGCCGGAACAAGCTTTGGCGATTTTGCGCTTGGGCCTGGCCGGAGGACGACCGATCGGACAGATACTGGCTGACGCGCGGGCTGGTCAGAGCATCACCCGAAACGAATGGAAATCGCTGGCGTTCTATGCCTGGGAGACCGATGAGGGTCGCCTGGCGAGCGCAGCCGACCGGGCGCAGTTATTGGCTGAACTGGGCCGTCGATTGCAGGCCTTGTTTCCAACCGAGGGCGATACCTTAACTCGTCTCTGGCTTAAGGCGCTGGCGGCGGGTATCGAGACGTCCAAGCCGATTGCCGTGGATGCGGGCCTGCGCGATCGGGTCGAACGAGTCATCGCGGACCCGGCACTGGCGCGCCAGCAAATGGACGTTCTGACTGGTGGGGCTGCTTTTATTGTCAAGGCGCTAGCCGCCGAATCCGGTCCGGAACGTCGGGCCCTCCTCACTCGGATGGATGTCGCCCTTCAGCGGCTTCAGGTTGATTTGACGCTGTCGCGTGCCGATCGGGTTTCGGCCCTGACCGAGCGGGTCGCGTTGGTGCGCCTCGATCTCAGTAAGGACGAGACGCAGCCGCGCCTGCCCCCTGCGCTCCTGGTCGATATTCGCGAGACCGCACAGCGGATGGACCGAGAAATAACCGATGCTTACGAGCGACAGTCTGTAATCACCGCCGTTGGTTACTTGCTTGCGCAGGCGGGTCTTTGGGAGGAGAGCGACGCCTTACTGAAGGCGAATCTCGCGCGCAGCCACTCGCCGTATTACCTGATGAGCCAACTCGGCAGCAATGCGCGCAAGCTCGGCCGAAATGCTGATGCGTTACGCTGGTACCGCGAGGCCTATGAGACAAGCGTCGGGCCTGCGACCCGATTGCAATGGGGAGCCGCCTACCTGAGCGCACTTGTTGAATTGTCCCCCAAAGAGGTGCAACCGATTGAGGAACTGGCCGCGCGTCTGATCGCTCAGGCTGGCCAGGATTCGAGTGCATTTTTCGAACGTAGTGCGCGATCGATGCAGCGGGTCGCAACCAAGTTGCGGGACTGGAATCAGGGTGGGCGGGAGTCTGCCGTGTTGAACCGGCTGCGGGCCCAGTTGGTGCCCGTGTGTGCGCGCTTGCCAGCAACCGACGAACAGCGGGGGAACTGCGATGCGGTTGCCAAATTGATTTGAGGGCGAGCGGACGGAAGCGTCAGGGCCGAGCGGCGCGCGACCTGTGGCTTGCGGAGTCTGGCTTGCGCGCGACGCGGCCATCCGCTAGGCTTCGATGCATGCAGTCACGTCACCGTCACCTTCCGGTTCAGGCTAACCTCGGCCGACTATGTCTAGCGCCGCGCCCCGCGCGCTGACATCGATGCCCGTGGCCGGGCTCGTTTAAAACCCGGCTCCACATAGACAGGTGGCACGATGCAGCGGGTGGGCCGCCTGGCAGGAGCCTCGGGGCTTCCGGCCAACCGGAACTGCGCGTGACCCCGCTCCGAACGACTACTCCCCTAACAGAGGCGCTCAGGCGC
>RFVZ01000404.1 GCA_009922405.1 Betaproteobacteria bacterium | reverse complement strand
TTGCCGATGCAATAGAGGTAACCGACCGGAATATGAATCCAGTGGTAGTCGTCCCGGCCCCCGGCTTCGAGGAGCAACACCCGGTTGGCGGGGTCGGCCGAGAGTCGATTGGCGAGCAGGCAGCCAGCGGTGCCTGCGCCAACGATCACATAGTCAAATTCTCGCTCGAACTGGCGCCCGAAGTCAGGACCCAGCTTACGACCCAACTCTCGATCCAACTTACGACCCGAGTTGCGATCAAATTCAGATTCAGCCGGCGACACTGACGACCCCGCAGTCTTGGAAGAAGGCTTGTTTACCATTCAATCAGAAGCGTCAGGCCCCGTGGGGCAGGATCACCTGGCGTACAGCTATCCCTTGGGCGAGCCGGTCAAGCGCCGGGTTGATCTCATCCAGGGTAATCGCTTCAGACAGCAGTTCATTCACGGGTAGATGCCCCGCCCGGTACATCGCGACAAAACGCGGAATGTCCCTGCTCGGCACGCAAGACCCCACATAACTGCCCTTGATCGTGCGTTCTTCGGCGATCAGACTCACCGCCTGCAAGGGCCACTGCGCCGCCGGGTTCGGCAGCCCCGCGCTCACCGTCGTCCCCCCGCGCCGGGTGATGCGATAAGCGCACTCGAGCGCAGCAACAGACCCAGCCATCTCGAACGCATAGTCCACCCCGCCTTCGGTCGCAGATTTGACCTGGGCCACCACCTCTGGATCGCGTGCGTCAAAGACATGGGTTGCCCCCAGACGACGGGCCATCTCCAGCTTGGCAGGTACCAGATCGACTGCGACCACCTCACGGGCCCCCGAGGCGACCGCCGCCATCAAGGAAGAAAATCCGACCCCTCCTAGGCCTACGACCGCGACCCGCGCGCCCGCCTCGACCCGGGCCGTATTAAACACGGCACCCGCCCCTGTCATGACGGCGCAGCCAAACAAAGCGGCTTCCACGAACGCCAACTCGCGGTCGACCTTGACCACGGACCGCCGCGACACGGTTGCGTACTCGGCGAACGCAGCGCAACCCATGTGGTGGTTTAAGACTGGGGATGCCTGCGCTGCGGAGGCTTGCGCCGGGAAAGCTTGCGCCGGAAAGCCAAGGCGGCGATAGCCCCCGAGCAGTGAACCTGCTGCATTTGAAACACCACCGGGGCCGCACAGTGCGGGCCGACCGCTGGCGCAATCCAGGCAGGCACCACACATCGGTCGAAAAACCAGTACGACCGAATCCCCGACAGCCAAATCGTTGACCCCGGCCCCCACCTCGACCACTTCCCCGGCGGCCTCGTGCCCGATTACGATCGGGACCGGCCAAGGCCGATCGCCGTTAATCGCCGACAGATCCGAATGGCAAAGGCCCGCTGCTCGGATCTTGAGCGTCAGCTCACCAGGCCCGGGGGCGGCGAGTTCCACCGTTTCAACCGACAGCGGGCGGCTCTGCGCATAAGGCGCAGGCAAACCGATCTCACGTAAAACCGCTGCTCGCATTTTCATGATTTAAAGCCCTGCCAGCGCGATGTATTTGATTTCAAGGTAATCATCGAGACCGTACTTCGAGCCCTCCCGTCCGAGGCCCGATTGCTTGACGCCGCCAAAGGGTGCAACCTCATTCGACAGGATGCCGCTGTTGACGCAGACCATTCCGGATTCAATCGCCTCGGCGACCCGGAAAATCCGCCCGATATCGCGCGAATAAAAGTACGCAGCGAGCCCGAATTCAGTCGCATTGGCCATCTCCAGCGCCTGCTCTTCCGTCTCAAAGCGAAAGAGCGGCGCGACCGGACCAAAGGTTTCTTCGCGGGCAACTCGCATCGCCTGGGTCACGCCCGTGACCACGGTGGGCTCGAAAAACAGACCCCCCAGCGCGTGACGCTTTCCGCCAACCGCAATCTCAGCCCCGTGGGCCACAGCATCGGCAAGGTGGGCCTCGACCTTCT
>RFVZ01000403.1 GCA_009922405.1 Betaproteobacteria bacterium | reverse complement strand
TCGTTGCGACCGCTCAACTCCCTTACGCCATGCAACTGAATCGGACCTTGACGACTGACAACCTGCTCTTCAATACGACTCAGGCCGTCGGCCTGACGCCGGTGCAAGCGGGTTTTCTAAATACCTCCGGAATCTACAACAAAGTGGCCACGGGGACTCAGGGTGGCGTGATCACGAACCTCGCTGATTTTTCCAAGAAAAATAGCGCCAACGTTTCGGGCCAGGGCGATGCCGAGGTCACCGCTGGGTGGGCCTATCAGAAGGACGCCGTCAAAGTGGTTGCGGGGATGACGGTGGCCCTTCCGACCGGGGATTACAATTCATCGGTTGGTTTGCTTGGGCCAGCCGGCGTCGCCGGCGTCAACATCGGGTTTGGTAATTACTACACCCTGCGCCCCGGTATCGCGGTTGCCTATTCGCCCAGCTCAGATTGGACGATCGGGGCCAAGGCCTCTTACGGCATCAACACCAGGAATAAAGACAGCGACATCAAGTCCGGAGACTATGTCGGGATTGACCTGGCCGCCGTCTATAAAACGCCGATCGGCGTGATTGGCCCGCACTTCATCTATGTCGATCAAGTGAAGGACGACACCTACGGCGCAAGGTCCGTCAATCAGGCCCAAACGTTTGGCGGGAATCGCTTCAACATCCAGGGCGCTGGTCTCGTGTTCACGACCGTTATCCCGGGTACCGATGCAGGACTTACCCTGAGCTACATGAATACGGTGGACTCAAAGAATGCACTGGCCGGATCGTTCACCATGCTCCGGGTCACCAAGAAGTTCTGACAAGAAGTTCTAAGACCTCGTCAGCGCCAACCCTTTAAGGATCCCCTATGGCCATCGCCACAATCATGAATCGCCGAATTGGCAAGCACCTCATTGCAAGCCTCGCTGCTGCGAGCCTCGTTCTGGCGGGGTGTTCGTCGGAGACGGTAACCAAAGGGACACCTCGGGTCGTCGTTTTCGGAGAAAGCCTCGTCGACGTCGGCACCTTCGGTTTTAAGTTCACGACTCAGGGCAGTGCGCCCACCGGAGCGGCTTCCAACAAAGTCTTTCCTGAAGTGATTGCAGCCAGCCTCGGTGCCACTCAGCCCTGCGCTTATTTCCGCTCGACCACCGGCGGGGCAAGCTACACGAACACCGCCGGCTGCACGGGCTTCGGCGTGGGCGGGGGAAAGCTGATCAGCCAGGATGCAACCAGCCCGACGTCGCTTACAGTGCAACTGGACGCAGCGGCGACTTCGATTGGTTCTTACACCAACGACGACGTGGTCGTGATGAGTATCTCGGGCAATGACGGCGCAGACCTCATCGTCTCTTACATCGCACTCGCCCAGGGGAACCCGGCGAGTTTCGTCGCACTCACCTCCAAGGTGCTTGGTGCCTCAACGGTGACAGGTCTGCTGAGCGCAGATCCTACGACTGGCGCCGCGACGGTCGGTATTGCCTACATGACCGCTCTGGCGACCCGAACCTATGATCTGGTGAAGTCCAAGGTACTCGACAAGGGTGCCAACAAGGTCGTGCTCGCCAATTCACCCAAACTATCGGTCACGCCGCGCCTGGCGATCGTCCTGGCAGGTCTGCAGGCGCAACTGGGTGCACCGGCTCGGGCCCAGCTCGAGGGCCTTTTTAACACCTGGGTGCAAAGCTATAACCAGCAACTGGCCGTCAAGTTCTCCCCAGAACCGCGCGTCGCTATCTTTGACCTCTATGCGCTGACAGACACCTTCGCGACCGCACCGGCGACCTACAGTTTTACCAATTCGAAAGATGCGAGCTGCCCGCCGGTCGGTGCCGATGCGACAGGCCCGATCTATAACCTCGCAACATGTACTGAGGCCGCTGCCAATGGATACATTGCCAGTGGTCAAACCGGACTGATCTCAGGAACCAAACTCACCGGCAATATCACGGGCTTTGTGTACTC
>RFVZ01000402.1 GCA_009922405.1 Betaproteobacteria bacterium | reverse complement strand
GTTAACTCAGGAAGTTATCGTGTCGTCCTCAAGCTCGAATAGGCCATTGACGCCTGAACCCGAGTCTGATGAGATGCAGCCCTGCTTGGCCAGAGGCTCTGCCTTTCATTCGAGTTATCCCTTTCCCTGATTCCAAAATATGTCCCCAGAAATTTTTCCCCAGTTGCGCGAATCACTTGCAGCGGTTGCGCTTCACTTTCGTGCCCACCCGCTGCGCTTCCTCAGCGAAGGCGATCTCAAGGCCTTGGTGCACTATGAGCTCGCGCTGAGAATCGATGGACCCTATGGGTTCACCACAGCGGACACACAAAGACACGGCCAGGTTCATTGTGATTGGCCTGCAGCATCCTCCCGCAAGTTCGATGTGGCCATTGCCGATGCTTCTGAGGCCGATTGGGCCGAACATTCCAGCCCGCCAGTCCGCGTCGGTATCTTGACGCGCTTGTGGCTCCCGAATGCCGTTTCAGGTATCGGGCCCGACCTCGAGCGGCTACGTAATGGTTCTGCTGCTCGCCGTCCAGCCGATTTCACCGGCATTTTGATGGTGTTTTGCCACCCGGAAGTGTCCTGGAAAACTGCCTTGGGTCTTTACCATCCCGGTCCCGAAGTGACGGTCCCGCGAAATGGTTTCGAGTTGCAGGTCGTTGACGCAGATGGTTGTCACGCCGCGCTGATCTGAATCAGCTCAATAGCGGTAAGTCGTTGTAATTCATCAAAAGAGAGGCCCGCGACGTGTTCAATGACGGTCGCCGGGCCCCCTTGATTGAGCTCAATCACCGCCAGATCGGTATAGACACGCCGGACACAGCCGATTCCGGTCAACGGATAAGTACAGTGTTGGACGAGTTTGCTTTCACCGGTCTTGGTGAGGTGTTCCATCATGACCACGGTGCGTTTTGCGCCAATCGCTAAATCCATCGCGCCTCCGACGGCGGGGATTGATTCTGGCGCGCCAGTGTGCCAATTAGCCAAGTCGCCTTGAGCGGAAACCTGAAAGGCACCCAGCACACATAAATCAAGGTGCCCTCCTCGCATCAAGGCGAAGCTGTCAGCGTGATGAAAGAAGCTTCCCCCATCACGCAGGGTGACGGGTTGCTTGCCTGCATTGATCAGGTCCCAGTCTTCTTCGCCAGCCACCGGCGCTGGGCCCATGCCAAGTACGCCATTCTCGCTGTGAAGCAATACCTCCCGGTCCAGGGGTAGATGATTGGCGACCAGCGTTGGCATCCCAATGCCGAGATTGACGACGGCGCCTTCCGGAATGTCGCGTGCGATTCGGGCCGCCATTTCGTCACGGGTCCACGCGGTTGGTTTCATGCGCCCTCCCCCACCTGAATCACACGTTGTACGTACACCGCCGGTGTGATGACCCGCTCGGGGTCGATCTCGCCCAACGGGACGATCGTACGCACCTGTGCGACGGTGACCCGGGCCGCCATTGCCATGATTGGGCCAAAATTTCGCGCGGTCTTGCGATAGGTCAGATTGCCCCAGCGATCGGCCTGCTCTGCCATGATTAGCGCAAAGTCCGCATGTATCGGCATTTCCAGCACGTAATCACGATCATGGATGCGTCGGGTTTCCTTGCCCTGCGCGAGCAAGGTGCCAAAACCCGTGGGTGTATAAAAAGCACCAATCCCAGCGCCAGCGGCTCGAATTCGCTCGGCCAGATTACCTTGAGGAATTAACTCAAGTTCAATTTCACCGCGCCGATAAAGTCCGTCAAACACGTGCGAGTCGGCCTGGCGGGGATAAGAACAGAGGAGCTTTCGGACACGCCTTGCCTTGAGCAACGCGGCAATCCCTGTTTCGCCGCTGCCCGCGTTGTTGTTGACAATGACCAGATCGCGGGCGCCTTGTTCAACCAATGCATCAATCAAGGCGGACGGTTGTCCGGCGCCACCAAAGCCGCCAATCATGACCGTGTCGCCATCCTGCACGCC
>RFVZ01000401.1 GCA_009922405.1 Betaproteobacteria bacterium | reverse complement strand
ACATGGACTTCATTCTTGCAATTGCCGAGAACGAAGTTCCGTCCACAAAAGAGCCCGATCCGTACATGCATGTCTTCCTCGATGCAGGGGGCGGCAATGTTCTGGCGTTTTTTGAACTGCCAACCAAGCCCCCCATGGGGCGCGACATGAACACGCCAGTGTGGACTCAGCACCTCGCGCTGAAAGTACAGTCCCTGGAAGAAATGCTAGAGACAAAGGCCAAGCTTGAAGCCGACGGCATCGAAGTGCTGGGCCCGACCGATCACACGATATTCAAGTCCATTTACTTCTTTGACCCAAGCGGCCATCGCCTGGAACTGGCGGTCAACACAGCCACCCCTGAGATGAACAAAAAGCTCGACGACGCCAAGTGGGACATGCTCAACGAATGGGCGATCACAAAAAAGGCGCCCCAGCACACACGATGGATGCACGATGCCAGCCATTCAGCGAGCGACTCAGGCAGCCACTCAGAGGGCCAAGCAGAAGGCCAAGCAGGGGGACCATCATGAAACTCGCCACCCTGAAAAAAGGCGGACGCGACGGCACGCTGGTTGTGGTCAATCACGCCATGACCCTGTGTTACGCGGTTCCATCCATCGCTCGTACTCTTCAGGCGGCACTGGACGAGTGGGACCGTTGCGAGCCTGAGTTACGTCAGATCGATGAAGCGCTCAATCGTGGTGCCATCGCCGATGTTGAACCATTTGATCCCTTGCAATGCCACTCCCCTCTGCCCCGCGCATACCAGTGGGCAGATGGATCAGCGTACGTGAATCATGTGGAACTGGTGCGTCGTGCCAGAGGCGCTGAGTTGCCACCTGAGTTCTGGACCGATCCGTTGATGTACCAAGGCGGTTCCGATTCCTTCGTGGCACCGAACGACCCAATCTACGCCTTGTCGGAAGATTGGGGCATTGATCTCGAAGCCGAAGTCGCAGTCATCACGGGTGATGTGCCGATGGGGGCCACTGCGACGCAATGCGCGTCGGCCATCCGCTTGCTGATGTTGGTGAATGACGTGTCACTGCGCAACCTGGTCCCCGCGGAGTTGGCGAAGGGCTTTGGCTTTGTACAGTCCAAACCCGCCAGTGCCTTCAGTCCAGTGGCCATCACGCCCGATGAGTTGGGTGAGGATTGGCGCTACGGCCGGGTGCACAGGCCGATGACGGTGCATCTCAATGGCAGTCTATTTGGATGCCCAGATGCGGGGCTGGATATGACGTTTAGTTTCCCGGAGCTGCTGGCCCATCTGAGCAGGACACGGGAAATCGAGGCAGGCTCCATCGTCGGTTCGGGCACCGTGTCCAACAAGCAGGGGGGCTTGCATGGATCGTCTGTCGCCAATGGTGGCGTGGGCTACTGCTGCCTGGCCGAAGTCCGCATGTACGAGACGATTGAAACGGGCAAACCGCTTACCAGCTTCCTGAAGTTTGGCGACACGGTCCGTATTGAGATGTTCGACCGCAATGGATTCAGTATTTTTGGCGCTGTCGAACAGCAAGTTCAACGATACCCCGGATGATTCCGGCTGCAAATCATTACGGATTAAAACAGTGCCTGCACCAGGCCCAGACTGATCACCGGAAAAAATAGCAAGAGGATGACCCGGATCACATCCCACGCCAGAAAAGGAAACACACCGCGGTAGGTATCGCCCATGGGCACTTCGCGGGCAATGTTATTCACCACATAAACATTGAGCCCGACCGGGGGGGCAATCATTCCGATACCAACCGTCATCAGCACCAGGATACCGAACCAGATGGCCTTCATCTCGGGCGGCAACCCCCAGAGATCGAGCTTCATGATGGTTGGGAAAATCACCGGAATGGTCAGGAGCAACATGGACAGTTCGTCCATCACACAACCAAGCAGAACATAAAACGCGAGTACGCACGCAACAATCCACAAGGGTCCGATATTCGAATCACCCACCCACTGGGCCAG
>RFVZ01000041.1 GCA_009922405.1 Betaproteobacteria bacterium | reverse complement strand
CAATCAACCACTCGATTTCGACGTAAACCCGCTCCCGCATGAGCGCACTCTCGGAGAGCCAGTGGGCGAGCGGCTCGACCTTGGCCGCATAGCGCCCATCTAGGGGAGAAAGCGCATTGAGTTCTGCCGCTCGCGCGACTTCGGTATTGGGGTGCATGGCGGGAAGAATCCGGGAAGTTGCCTGAGTTCATCCTAGCACCCGTGCGCAGGGGGCAAACGCGATGGGATACACTTCATCCAACGTGGGCGCTGCCGCCCCTGCCCGGTACGACACGCGCCGCACAATGCGGCTTCTCAACGTTTTTTGACCAGCCTCATGATTCTGATCGGTTCATTAACCAGTCCTTATGTCCGGAAAGTCCGCATCGTTGCGGCGGAAAAGCACTTCGAGCTGAAATTAGAGCTTGAGGACGTCTGGAAGCCGGGCTCCCGAATCGTGCAACTGAATCCACTCGGAAAAGTCCCCACCCTCGTGATGGAGGATGGCGGTGCGATTTTTGACTCGCGAGTCATCGTCGAATATCTGGACCAGCTGACCCCCGTCCATCGTTTGATTCCCGAAAAGGGGCGCGAGCGGATTGAAGTGCGTTGCTGGGAGGCTCTGGCGGACGGTCTAATGGACGCAGCCATCCTCGCACGCCTTGAGGCCACCCAGCGTCCCGAAGCACAACGTAGCGCTGACTGGATCGAGCGCCAGATGATCAAGGTTCGCGCCGCTGTTCAGGCGATGGCCCGCGGCTTAGGCACCAACGAGTGGTGCTGCGAAGGCAAGTACTCGCTGGCTGATGTGGCAACCGGTTGTGCCCTCAGCTACCTTGACTTCCGCTTTCCGGAAATTGACTGGCGCACTGACAATCCGGCGCTGACCCGTTACGCCGAGAAGCTCTTTCGCCGTCAGTCCTTCGTCGACACATTGCCACCCAGCGCCTGAGCTCGAAATTGTCCCGCTCCAGGCACCTGGACTTGGGATGCGGGAAATTTCCGCGCAATCCCTATCTGAGTGAAGAACTTTACGGCGTCGATAGTCGCGCATTGCATTCAGATGCCCCTAATGTGCATCTGCTGCAGGCTGACCTCGTCAGTCAGCCCCTCCCGTTTGAGGACGGTTTTTTTGATTCCGTCTCAGCGTACGACTTTCTAGAGCACATCCCTCGAGTCATTGTCGACCGTGAAGGTCAGAGCGTGTTTCCGTTCATCCGTCTGATGAACGAAATCTGGCGCGTGCTGCGCCATGACGGCGCGTTTTTCGCGCTTACTCCCTGCTACCCCGCACCTGAGGCTTTTCAGGATCCCACCCACGTTAATATCATCACCGACCGGACCCACGAGTACTTTTCCGGACCATCCCCGGTGGGTCGCATGTATGGATTCGAAGGCAACTTCAACGTACGCAGCGTCGAGCGTGTCTATGGGGAATGGGGCAAGAACCCGGCCGGGGTCGACAAAAACGACCGAATGAAGCGATTGCGCCGAGCCGTTCGCGGCAAACTCACCCACGTCGCTTGGGAGTTTGTTGCCAACAAAACGAGTCCGGCCACAGGAGAATCAAGGCCTCGATAACGAGCGGGGTTTCGACAAGGTGGCCTCAAAGTCCGGATCGGCGGCAAGACGGTAGCGCAACCAGGTCGCATACGCGTTGGTGGTGGCAATCGCCCAACCCGCCAGCCCGTCTAGACAACCAAGGCGCAACACGTAACCGCGCAAAAAGCCGCCGCCGGCATGCCAAAGGGCGGACCATCGGCCGCCCCGACCGCGCTGCCGTAGCCGCTCGGCGCCCAGGCGAGCGTAGCGCAAGGCTTTCTCGGTGCCATCCTCGGGCGTGTCAACGGTGTCGTGCCAGAGCCAACCCGCCAACCGCCCTTGTATTCCATCGCAGACGACCCGCTCATGCACGATATCGTCGCTAAAACGTGCTGAGCCACGACGAAATAAACGCAACACCCGATCGCGTCGCCAGTCGCCAAACCGAACCGGGCGCCCGCACCAGCGCGACCGACGCTCAATCCACCACCCCACCGGCGCTTGAACATTCGCATCCGCATCTGCATCCGCCTCTGCAAACGGGGGGCGAATCGCTTCGAGAATTGCGTCAGCGAGAGCCTCGGTCACGAGTTCGTCGGCATCGATCGACAGAATCCAGTCGCCGCTTGCCAGATCCAGTGCCCGATTTTTTTGGCGCCCAAAACCCGGCCAGTCGTCGGTCTGCTCAACCCGCGCTCCAGCGGCTCGCGCCACCTCGAGCGTTCCGTCAGTACTACCTGAGTCGAGTACAACAATCTCATCCGAAAAGGCCAGCGCGTCAATCGCCCGGCCAATCCGGTGTACCTCGTTGCGGGTAATGATAATGACCGAAAGCCGCATGCTTGTTTTGCCTCTGCCCGCCCGTTCCCGCCAGTGCACGCCCATGCCCATCCATATCCTGCGGAATGCAAAAAGCCGGCGCGGTACAATTTGTCATCATCATTTTGCCATTCCTACCCGCTGTGTCCGGCGGCTCTTTTGGATCTCGACCATGCGATTGACTGTTTTTGGTGCTGGCTATGTCGGCCTCGTCACTGGCGCCTGTTTTGCCGATATGGGCAACCACGTCACGCTGGTCGATGTCGATGTGGGCCGCGTAGAAGGCCTGCGCGAGGGGCGAATTCCGATTTATGAGCCCGGACTGGATGCGATCATCCACCGTTCCAGTGCGGATGGCCGTATGCAATTCACCACTGATGCGAAGCCTGCCATCGCGTCGGCCGAGGTGATTTTCATCGCGGTCGGCACTCCCCCTTCCGAAGATGGTTCGGCCGATCTGAAGCATGTACTCGCCGTAGCGCGGACCATAGGCCAGCATCTCGTGACACCGACCATCGTCGTTGATAAAAGCACAGTCCCGGTTGGCACAGCCGATCGGGTTCGCGAGGCCATTGCCGGCGAATTGGCAGCACGCAAGCTCGACATCCCTTTCTCGGTCGCTTCGAATCCGGAATTCCTCAAGGAAGGCGCTGCCATTGACGACTTTATGAGGCCAGACAGGATCGTGGTCGGCTGCGAAGACGCCCATGCCATCAGCTTGCTGAAGTCTCTCTATGCGCCTTTTTCACGCAACCACGAGAAGCTGATTGTGATGGGTACACGGTCGGCCGAGCTGACCAAATATGCCGCCAACGCCATGCTGGCGGTACGCATTTCGTTCATGAACGAGATGGCGCGGCTGGCCGAAAGCCTTGGTGGGGATATTGAAGAGGTGCGGCGGGGGATTGGCTCAGATCCCCGAATCGGCCCCGGATTCCTCTACGCCGGGGCGGGTTTTGGTGGCTCCTGCTTCCCCAAGGACCTGCAGGCGTTGCGCAAAATGGGGCAGGATAACGCGGCCGCTCTCGAAGTGGTCGATGCCGCGTACCGTGCGAACGAAGTTCAGAAGCGGATCCTTCTTGATAAGGCGGTGGCCCGTTTTGGCGCCCACGGCCTCGCAGGAAAACAGTTCGCAGTCTGGGGGCTTGCGTTCAAGCCCGACACCGATGACATGCGCGAGGCACCCAGCAAGGTCCTGATTGACGGGTTGCTCGAT
Organism: Betaproteobacteria bacterium; assembly: GCA_009922405.1. GTDB lineage: Bacteria > Pseudomonadota > Gammaproteobacteria > Burkholderiales > Burkholderiaceae_E > RFPW01. Next base: position 11,054 of record RFVZ01000041.1, on the reverse strand, counting down.
GCTGGTGCGACCGTGCGCGCCTTTGACCCCGAAGCCCATGAGACCGCTCAAGCTGCATTTGGGGACAGGCCGGGGCTCGAACTGGTCAGCGAACCATACCAAGCGCTGGAAGGGGCGAGCGCGCTATTCGTAGTCACCGAATGGCGTCAGTTCCGGAGTCCGGATTTCGACCGAATTCGCGGACTGCTCAAGCAGCCGATTGTTTTCGATGGCCGCAACCTGTACCAGCCGCAAGCCCTGGCGCAGAAAGGCCTGGAGCATCACAGCATCGGACGGCGGCCGGCCTGATCGTGGAGCCGCGCCCATGGGAGCGGGAGATCACCCCCGTTCTCGTCGCTTACAACAGCGCCTCGATACTCCCCTGGTCGCTTGTCCCGCTAACATTCTGCAAGCATCTGATTATTGTTGATAACAATAGTCATGACACGACCTGCGAGGTCGTCCGTCATTGCGCTGCTCACGCACAGGTCATCGACGCTGGTCAGAACCTCGGATTTGGCCGCGCCAATAATCTCGCCCTCGACTCGGTCAAAACGCCATTTGCACTGCTCATCAACCCCGATGCGCAATTGCGCGAAGGTGCTCTGGAAGCCCTATGGCAAGCGGCGTTGCGCTATCCGGACGCAGCGATCCTGGCGCCAGTCATTTTTGATTCAGAAGGAATTCAGGGCGCTTCATTTCATGACGGAACCGAAGAATCAGCGCGTCTGACACCGGTCCTTCCGACGGGCGATCTGTGCGTGAACTTCGTATCTGGCGCCGCAATGCTTCTCAATCTGAATAACATGCGATCGATCGGTTTTTTCGATCCGTGGTACTTCCTTTACGGCGAAGATGATGATCTGTGTATCCGGATTCGGCGAGCCGGCCGCCCGATCATTGTCGTGGCCACCGCGTCCGCAGAGCACCACACCCGGGAATCAAGCGCACCGTCGTTGAGAACGACTTTTCGCCGTGCCTATTGCATGACGCTCTCCAAGTTCTACATCACCCGAAAGTACCAGGGCTTTATGCCTTATTTTAAAATGATGATGAGGATTGGGATTGGAAGCCTGCTCGCTTTGCCGATCCATCTGCTGGGGTTGCGGACCGAACGCGCCCTGCGAATGGCGGGCCGCGTTGCTGCCGCAGTGATGGCCTCACAACGCATTCACGCCCCCCACTGCTTTGAGCCCAGGGACTGATCCGGAACGAACAAATAATGAACGCGCGTAACGACCCAGGCCAGCAAGCCCCGACCGTCAGCGTGCTATTTCTCGCCTTCAACCAAGGACCTTACGTCGAGCAGGCGGCCCGGAGCATTCTTGAGCAACGCGGTATCGCGCCACTCGAAATCGTGCTGTCCGACGACGCCTCAACCGACGCCACTTTCGATATCCTGCGAGCGTTGGCCGACCAATACCGGGGTCCGCACCAAGTGCGCGTGCGCCGGAATGCCCGGAATCTCGGGATTGGCGCGCATTACAACGCCCTGATTGCCGAATCAACGGGTCAACTCTTGATCACTGCGGCCGGCGACGACCTTTCGGCGCCGAACCGGGCCCAGCGGATCCTGCAGGCTTGGGATGCTTCGGGCCGGCACGCAGATCTGATTGCCAGCGACTTACAGGATCTCAACGCCCAAGGGCGAGGGGGCGAGACGATCCAGGTTGACGACCTGGCGCAGTGGCGCAATGCATCGGATTGGGCTACACGGCGGCCCTATGTGGTGGGAGCGGCGCAGGCCTTTACGCGTCGTTCATACGACCAATTTGGACCTTATCGACCCAACGTTGTTTATGAGGATCAGGTCAATACCTTGAGAGCGATCCTGATGGGCGGGGCGATCACGATTGCAGAACCCTTGGTCAAGTACCGCAGGGGGGGCGCCTCAGCGGGTTCAGCCGCAATTGACGCCGCCTCATTTCTATCCAAGACGAGGGCCCGCCAACAACGGGAATTGGCCGAAATTGAACAGATGCTGGTAGATGCCACTTTAGTGGGTAAAAAGGCAATCGTCCGCAGCGCACTTGAGTTCACGATCAATCGGGCCGCATTATTGGATCGACTGCTTGGGCCACGCGAAGAGCAGACACTAAGAGCGGTCCTGGACGCCTCCAAGAAGCTCCCGTTCCTCTGGTGCCTGCGCCAGTACGTTTACCTCCGCTGGCCCGAAATCGGCGCGGCCGCAGATCGCAACAAAGCAAGGCGCAGCATCGCTCGGCAGGCAATTCGGGACCGCGCTCGCAACCCCTAGGCGCTCGTAGCCATCCCCGAACGCTGGAGCTGTGCATATAAGCCGTGAGTCGCCATCAGATCGTGGTGCGAGCCAATCTCAAGAATCTGCCCGCGATCCACGACGGCGATTCGGTCCGCGCGCTCGATGGTCGAAAGTCGGTGCGCAATCACCAGGACCGTTCGGCCCTCCATCGAACGCATTAAGGCCTGTTGTACAAGCCGCTCGGTCTCGTTATCCAGAGCAGAAGTCGCCTCGTCAAGCAGGAGCACCGGCGCGTCCTTGAGCAAGGCCCGAGCGATCGCAAGGCGTTGTCTCTGGCCCCCTGAAAGTGACTGCCCACGTTCGCCCACCAGCGTGTCCAAGCCCTGCGGTAAACCGCGCACATGATCGGCCAAAGCCGCCGCTTCAAGGACAGTCCAGAGCTCGGAATCGCTGACCGGTTGGTCCCGACCGAACGCGATATTGGCCCGAATCGAATCATCAAAAATCATCACATCCTGACTGACCAATGCGATCTGCGAGCGCAGTGATGCTAGAGTCCAATCCTGCAGCGCAACTCCGTCGAGCCGAATCACGCCGCTAGAGGGCTCGACAAAACGCGGTAATAGATTGAGGAGCGTGGTCTTGCCGCCACCCGAGGTCCCGACAAGCGCAATGATTTCGCCCGGTTGAATGTTCAGATCAATCCCGGCCAGAGCTTCGCCCTCAGCGTCCGGATAACGAACGCGAACCCGCTCGAAACTTAGCGCGCCGTTTGCCCGAACAACCGAGTGCACCCCAATGTCGCGCTCGGCAACTCGGTCGATCAACTCAAACACGGCCTCCGCTGCGGTCAATCCACGCTGCAACACACCACCAACATCGGCGAGTTGTTTCATTGGGGCCATCAGCATCAGCATCGCCGTAATGAATGAAACAAAACTGCCCACCGAATTGCGGTCTCCATCGGCCTGCACCAGCGCAATCGTGACGACCACCGACACCGCAAGCGCGGCAGCCAACTGGGTAATTGGCACCAACCCACCGGTGGCCACCGACAGACGCATCTCGGCCCGGAACATGGTTTCCGCAAGGGCGTTGAATCGCATCTGCTGACGCAACTGCCCACCGAAGGCCCGGATCGTCTGCCACCCTCGCGCGGTCTCTTCCACCAGACCCGTGAGCTCACCCAGGGTATCGATCTGGCGGGACGCAATCGCCCGGACTCGCCGAGCGAAAACCCGCACTGCCCATGCGATAAACGGGATCAGAACGATCGCGATCAACGTCAGCTTCCAGTTAAGCCACACCAGCCAGGCGAGCAAGCCCACGATCACCAACACATTGCGCAGAACCACCGACAATACCCGGGTCGCTGCGGCCGTTACATGGGTGGGCTCGAGAGCGATTCGGGTGATCAAGCCACCGGTCGACCCCATGCCCTCGGTCGGCAGTTGCATCAGGCGGGCAAACATCTCGCGCTGTAACTCGCGCAAGACCTGCTGTCCGACCCAGTTCAAAACGTAATTCCCGGTAAAGGTCGCGAAACCTCGAACCACAAAAATACCGATCACGGCAGCCGGAACAAGCCACAGGGAGAAGGTCCGCTCACCGCCAAAACCGTGATCTAGCAGCGGCTTCATCAGCGCCGGGAAAACAGGCTCCGTTGCAGCAGCGAGAATCATGCAAAAAAAGCCCAGGATAAGGCCGCGAATCCACCGCCGGGTGTAGCGCAGTAACCGAACCCAGGTACCCCGTCCTGAATTCGCGTCACTCATACAAGAGTTCGGCACCATCTGCCGTCAGCCACTGACGCAACGCGCCCAACAGGGCGTCGTCTGGCCGGACCCGCCACGCTTCCCCCAGCATGACCCGACAACTGGCGCTGGCGGTGTGATACTCGATTTCAACCGGGCACCCCAGCACCTCCGCAGGTGGACCCTCCTGATACGGCGCAAGCAGATCGTGCAGGCGCGCGGAATGACTTTGACCGTTAAGATGGATCCGTAGTCGACGGGCGAACTGCATTCTGGCCCCGGTCAGGTCAAGCACCCGATCAGCGCTCACACGCAGGCCACCGGCATACTCGTCATTGCTGACACGCCCTTGAACCAGCAGAAATTCGTCCTCTCGCAACAGAGTCCGAAAGCGTTCGTGCAGCTCGGCAAAGACCGAAATCTCGACCTTGGCCGATCCATCGTCAAGCGTCACGATCAGCATTTTGCCGCGCCGGGTCATCTGCGGCCGTAGCGTGGCGATCGTACCCGCCAACCATTGCGGTTCTCGCGAGGGAACCAAGTCCACTAAGCGACCACGCACCATCCGTTGCACCTCCGCGCGGTGCGCGTCGAACAAGTGCCCGCTGAAATAAAAGCCCAGCGCGGCCTTCTCTTCCTGCAATCGTTGACGCTCGGTCCAAGGCGCGACCTGAACCCACTGGCGTGGCGCATCGAATGTCGCGTCAATCGCACCAAACAGACTGTCCTGACCGAGTTGTGCGTCGGCTTGGTCGGCGCAATCGATCGCGTGTGGCAGAGTAGCCAACAGTTGGGCGCGATCGGTAGATGGCCCCAAACTGTCGAGTGCACCCGCCCGAATCAGTGCCTCCATACAGCGCCGGTTACAAATTCTGCGATCGACCCGTCCAACCCAATCAAACAGATCCTTGAACGGCCCGCCGCTTTCGCGTCGCGCGATGAGATGTTCAACGGCCTGAGATCCAACCCCTTTGACGCCCCCTAATCCATAGCGGATGGTACGCGCTGGGGCGCCGTCGCCACCCACCGGAACGAAGCGCCAGACCGAGGCATTGACATCCGGCCCGAGCACGGTGAGGTGGTTCTCGCGGGCATCGTTGACAAACAGCATCACCTTATCGGTGTCATCCATGTCCGAAGACAGGGTTGCCGCCATGAACTCAGCTGGCCAGTGCGCCTTAAGCCACGCCGTGTGATACGTGACGACGGCATAGGCGGCGGTATGGGATTTGTTAAAACCATACTCGGCGAACATGGCCATTAGGTCAAAAAGCTTTTCGGCCAGGGCCGCGCCATAGCCTTTTTCTTGCGCGCCCGATAAAAATGTCCCTTTGTACTTGGCCATTTCTTCGGGCTTTTTCTTACCCATCGCCCGCCGAAGCAGATCGGCACCACCGAGGGTATAGCCCCCAATGGTTTGAGAAATCTGCATGACCTGCTCTTGATAGACGATCACGCCATAAGTCGGTTCGAGGGTCGCCTTGAGGTCAGGATGGAAGAAGTCAATGGCCTGCTGGCCTTTTTTACGCAGGATGAAATCGTCGACCATGCCCGAACCCAATGGACCGGGTCGATACAGCGCAAGAACCGCGATGATGTCCTCAAAGCGATCAGGCTCGAGCTTTTTCAACAGCTTCTTCATGCCGTCGCTTTCAAGCTGGAATATTGCAGTCGTATTCGCAACTTTAAGGACTTGATACGCCTTGGGGTCATCAAACGCCAAGCGCGCGAGGTCCAGGCGATCGCCAAGCGCAACACCTGCTCGCGCCTGCGCTTCCTGAACGTATCGAACCGCCAGGTCCAAGATAGTCAGGTTACGCAAGCCGAGGAAGTCGAACTTCACCAGGCCCACCGCTTCGACATCGTCTTTGTCGTACTGACTGATCACGGCATCTGTGCCGGGCGCCTTGTAGAGCGGACAAAAATCAGTCAAACGCCCCGGCGCAATCAGGACGCCACCCGCATGCATGCCAACGTTACGGGTCAGGTCCTCGAGGGGGCCAGCGATTTCGAGCAAGCCACGGACGTCATCTTCTTTTTCTTCCCGCTCACGCAACTGCGGCTCGGCCTCGCGCGCCTTGGCAAGCGAGAGCGGTTTGTTTTGGACAACCGGAATCAACTTCGATAGCTGATCACAAAAGTTATAAGGAAGATCGAGCACCCGGCCAGCGTCGCGGATGACAGCCTTCGAGGCCATCGTGCCGAACGTTGCGATTTGGCTAACCGCCTGCGCACCGTACTTTTGGCGCACGTACTCGATTACACGCCAGCGCTTGTCCTGACAGAAATCAATATCAAAGTCGGGCATTGAAACCCGTTCTGGATTCAAAAATCGTTCAAACAACAAGGCGTATGGGATCGGGTCGATATCCGTCACGCCCAACGCATACGCCACGAGTGAACCAGCGCCTGAACCCCGGCCCGGTCCGACCGGAACATCGTTCTGCTTGGCCCAATTGATGAAGTCAGCGACGATCAGAAAATATCCGCTGAAGCCCATCTGCACGATCGTGTCGCACTCGTAATCGATCCGGGCTGCATAGTGAGCGCGCTTGGCCTCAAGTGCCGCCGCCGGCAAGCTATCTGGCGGAAATAGCACCTCGAAGCGCCTCTGCAGACCTTCGTGCGACTGCGCCCGCAGCCAGTCGTCAAGCGTCCACCCTTGGGGCACCGGAAAATCAGGCAAACGCGCCTTGCCAAGGCTCATCGTAAGGTGACACCGGCGGGCAATCTCGACGGTATTGGCGAGCGCTGACGGCAGGTCGGCAAACAGCGCCACCATGTCGGCCTGCGAGCGAAACCACATCTGCTGGCTGAAGCGTCGGGTGCGGCTGGGATTGGCCAGCAGTTCGCCCTCGGCAATACAGACCCTCGCCTCATGGGCAGAGTATTCATCAGACTTCACGAACTGGACGGGATTGGTGGCCACGACGGGCAAGCCGAGGCTCGCGCCAAGGGCGGCGGCCAGTCGCACATGCGACTCGTCGGTGGGGCGCCCGACGCGCTGAAGCTCGAGGTAAAACGCGTTGGGAAAACGACGGGCCCAGTCCAATGCGAGTTGGGTAGCAAGCTCGGCACGTCCCGCCAGCAAGGCCTCACCGACGTCGCCCTGGGCGGCCCCCGAAAGGGCGATAAGCCCATCGGTCGACTCCAACCAATCGCGACGGATTTCGCCCCGTTCGCGCCAGGAATTCTCCAACCAGGCCCTCGAAAGCAATTCACACAAGCGCAGATACCCGTCCTGATTGCAAGCGATCAGAAGCAGTCGATGGGCCTTATCGCGGTCCACCTCGTTCGTAATCCAGACATCAGCGCCGAGAATGGGATGAACCCCGGCAGCCCGCGCAGCCTTGTAGAACTTGATCCAGCCGAAGATGTTACCCAGATCGGTAATCGCCACCGCCGGCTGCCGATCAGACTTTGCGGCGGCAACCAGCGCGTCAATACGCACAATCGAATCAACGACCGAGTACTCGGAATGGACTCGCAGGTGCAGAAAGTCAGGATCAGCCATAGACCCCAATTCTACCGGTCCAGCCCCCCGATATACTTGGCTTGTGAACGCCTCTCAGTCATCCCCGGCGCAGGAGCGCAATCACCGGTCACGCGCAGCCTGGACTCTGGTGTTCTGCGCGTTGTGCTGGTCAACCGCCGGAGCCATTAGCCGCCACTTGCAGGTTGCAACGGGCCTTGAGATCACGTTTTGGCGCTCCGCGTTCTGCCTCATGTTTGTTGGTCTGGCACTTGTCATGCGGGATCCAAAGGGTTGGTGGCGTCCATTTTTGCAGGGTGGCGGAGTACTTTGGCTCTCAGGAACCTGCTGGGCGATCATGTTCACTTGTTTCATGATCGCGCTCATGCGAACGACCGTTGCCAACACCCTCGTTGTGCTCGCGATAGCGCCCCTGCTTTCAGCATTGATGGCCCGCATGATCCTGTCCGAACCCCTCAGCATGACAACCTGGGCTGCCATTGCAACCGCGTTCGGCGGAATCGTCTGGATGGTCCATGATCAGATTGGTGCCGCTCAAGCGTCGAGCGCAGCGGTGTCGGGGATGGCGATTGCCGCCGGCGTTCCCCTCGCCGCGTCAGTCAACGTCATCACGTTAAAAAAGTGGGGCGCTCAGGTCGATCTGATCCCAGCCATCGCGATCGGCGCGTCCTTGTCCTGCGTGGCTACTTTGCCGCTGGCATGGCCCCTCGAGGCCACCCCCTCGGATCTGAGCCTGCTTGCGATACTCGGCGTGGCACAACTCGGCCTGCCGTGTATGTTGATGGTCGGTGCATCTCGCCACCTCGCGCCCCAGGAAATTACGTTGCTGGCCCTGCTCGAGGTGCTATTCGGGCCATTCTGGGTTTGGCTGGCGGCCGGCGAGCGCCCCTCCGACGCCAGTTTGCAGGGCGGACTGGTGGTGCTAGTCGCCCTCGTCGGCAATGCGGTCTGGACTGGCTACAAATCGAACACCAGCACCTCCGCCCCCTCCCCCAGCGTCAATGTCACTGCAGACTCATCAACCAGCTTGAGCGCGTCGCCCGCATCCAGGCGTTGACCATTGACTGTGAGTACGCCACGGGCGAGGTGAACATATGCCCGTCGCCCGGGTGAGAGCTTGTATTGGGCTGATTCTTCCCCATCAAACAAGCCAGCCAGAACCACCACATCCTGTTGCACTGTCACCGAACCGTCGCGGCCATCGGCGCTGGCAATGGGTTGCAACTTTCCTCGGCGTTGGGCATCTGGGTAATGCTTCTGCTCGTAACCGGGATCTGATCCGAGAACCGACGGCTCGATCCAGATTTGCAGAAAATGGGTCGTCTCAGTTGGAGCGTGATTGAACTCCGAATGCTGCACACCACGACCCGCGCTCATCCGCTGCAAGTCACCGGGGACAATCGCTGAGCCATTGCCCATTGAGTCACGATGCGCCAACTCCCCGGACAGGACCCAACTGAGAATTTCCATGTCGCGATGGCCATGGGTCCCAAAGCCCTTACCGGGCGCAATACGGTCCTCATTAATGACCCGCAACGGGCCGAACCCCATGTGATCGGGGTCGTGATAACCGGCGAATGAAAAGCTATGCCAGGAATCGAGCCATCCATGCTGGCCATGGCCTCGTTCATCGGCAGGGCGTCGTGTCATCATGAATTGTTTCTCCGAACAAAATATGCGTTACGTTGGTCGATTCGCTCCATCGCCGACAGGCCCCCTGCACCTGGGGTCGCTGGTGGCCGCCATGGCGGCATCACTGGACGCCAGAGCCCACCGCGGCATCTTGCGTCTGCGTATTGACGACGTGGACACGACGCGGGTCGTTGCAGACTCCGCTAACCGTATTGTGCAGTCCCTGACCGCCCATGGCGTGCGCTGGGATGGCGCAGTTCGCACGACGACTGATCGTAACGATCATCATGCGCACGCTTTCGCGCGGTTGGTTGAGCGCGGGCTGGTGTACGGCTGTCATTGCAGCCGCGCTCAGATTCTTGCCATCCAAGCGACGCAAGGCCGGCCGCACACCCGGGGGTCAGAGCTTTACTACCCTGGGACTTGCCGTGCCGCGCGAATTATTCCGTCCAGCGCAGGCCAGTCGAACCTGGCCTGGCGATTACAGGTGGAAGAAGGATCTGAGCAGTTTGAGGATCGGGCTGCGGGGCGAATTACGCAGGATGTCGCCCAAGAGGTTGGCGACTTCATCCTGCGCCGGGCTGATGGTGCATGGGCCTATCACCTCGCCATCGTGGTGGATGACGCGGCCGATGGGGTAACGGATATTGTCCGCGGTGACGACCTCTTGGGCACTACCGCGCGGCAGCGTCAGCTGCAGCGTGTGCTTGGTCTTCAGCTCCCACGCACGATGCATGTCCCCGTGGTGCGAACACCGTCCGGCGAAAAGCTATCCAAACAAACCCAAGCCCCAGCCCTGGATGATCAAAACCCGATGGCCTCTCTAATCGTCGCCGCTCTGCATTTAGAGCTTGGACGATATTTTGATGCGAGTGGATTGGGCGAAGGTCAGCTCGTCACAGCGCAACGTATCGAGACGTTCTGGACCTGGGCAACCGCCGCATGGGCTCGGCGCTGGGGGATCGTCTAGCCCGGGGGTTTGCCGCCCAACAAGGTCGCCACGGCGCGCGCAGAGCGGCGCAACCCGACGTCCCGAGAAGCCGCACCCGCTGCGGCCCGCACCGCAGCCGATGGTTCGCCAGCAGCGACCGCTGCCGCAGAAGGTTCGTAGGGCTGCAAAAAAAACCGATCAACTGGCTCGGCACGATAGCGTGAGGCACCCGGGGAGTTCGTCGAAGTACCCGAGTGACTGTAAGAAGTCGGGTTACGTCGGGCTGGCCGCTGAAACCTCTCGTCCGATCCGCTCGAGACTTCACTCGGCACCCGAGTGCGGACCGGCAAACCTTCGAGCACTTCTGGCTTGAGAGAACGACCGATCAGCTTTTCAATCTGTTCCAGCAGTCGCTCATCGCCCGCCACCATGAGGCTCAATGCCAACCCGCTTGCGCCCGCCCGACCGGTGCGACCGATTCGGTGCACATAGTCTTCAGGTGAATAGGGCAGGTCGTAATTGATCACCGCGGGCAATTCGGCAATATCAAGGCCACGGGCAGCGACATCGGTCGCCACCAGCACGGTTATTTCGCCGGCTTTGAATGCATCGAGGGTCTTTTGGCGATCCTGCTGAGATTTATCACCATGGATCGCTTCGGCGTTTAAGCCATCCGCCTTGAGTTCCCTCGCCAAACGCCCGCAACCGATCTTCGTATTGGAAAAAACAATAGCCTGCTTGAGATCCCGACTCCGGACCAGATGCGCCACCGCCGCACGTTTCTCATCGCTGCGCCCAACCATGAAAACTTGCTGCGTGACGTTTTCTGCGGTGGCATTGCGCCGCGCAACCTCAATCAGCTGGGGCATCTTCAGGAAGGTATTACCAAGCTTTTTGATCTCTTCCGAGAACGTTGCCGAGAACATCAAACTCTGTCGAACCGTCGGGAGCAGGGTCAGAATCCTTTGCAGATCGGGCATGAACCCCATGTCGAGCATCCGATCAGCCTCATCGAGGACGATGATCTGAACCTGGCCCAAATTG
>RFVZ01000005.1 GCA_009922405.1 Betaproteobacteria bacterium | reverse complement strand
CAAGATTACCGAGGTCGAAGAGCAGCAGAAAGAGATGCTGCGCACAGCGCGCCAGCTTGCTGATGAAGGCCGGATGAGCATGGACCGCGGCGGTGGCGGTGGAGACATGATCTGATCCTCGCCTTTAATCGCGTCGTAATAACGGTCCCATCGCCATCAACGTGGCCTGAAGCAGCAGAATTTCAAGCGTGTAGACCGCCAGATAGCCAGCGGTCGATGAGCTTTGTGCCGCAACCAGATCACGAATCACACCGCCCAGGCCCATCGCGATCCCGGCCATCGTTGCTTGCACGGCGCCCCAGGCACCAAGCGCCAGTCCAGCCTGCCCGGGTGCAGCCAAATTCATCGTCGCGGTGAGTGTTCCATGGCCAAACATACCTCCTCCGGCCCCAATCAAAAAAGTTCCAATTGCGAAGAGTGTGACCGAGTGGAGCGGGGCCGCTGACATGACGGCAATAAACGCAGGGATCCCCAGTAGTGCCCCGTTTCCGGCCATCCGAAAGGGGTCGGTGCCGCGCGCCAACACTTTTGAGGCCCACGCGAAGCCTGCAAGCCCCCCAATTGCGAGGGTTGCGGTCAGTGTCGTGGTGAAGGCGACACTGAGATCGAGGATTTCGCCGCCATAGGGCTCAAGCAGCACATCCTCCATGGTGAATGCCATCGTTCCCATGCCCACAACCCATAGTCGGCGCCGGGCATTCTCACCGTCGATAAAGAGCGACCACGCTTCCGTAAAGGCGAGTTCCTTGCGGGGTTGGCCAATTCGATATTGGTCGCTCCGTGATTCTTGCTTCCAAAGCGCGGTGACATTGAGGATCATGGTGGCGGCGGCAGCGCCCTGGATAACTTGGATCAATCGCCCGGGCGAATAGTCTGAGAGCATCGTGCCGAAAATGAATGCACTCAGAATCATTCCAATTAGCAGCATTGCATACATCAGCCCCACCACTTTGGGCTGAGACTCAGTTGGTGCGAGATCGGTTGCCAAAGCCAGTCCGACGGTCTGGGTCGTGTGTACGCCGGAACCGACTAGCAGGAACGCAAGGGCGGCTGCCGCATGTCCGATCCAGGCGGGTACGTCGGCCGATTGACCAGACCCAGAGAGCACGAGCAGAGCGAAGGGCATGATCGCAAACCCCCCAAATTGCAGCAACGTACCCATCCAGATAAACGGTACGCGGCGCCAGCCCAAGGCGGATTGATGATTGTCGGATTTAAATCCAACAATGGCTCTGAAAGGGGCAGCTAGGAGAGGAAGCGCCAACATCGCGGAGACCAGCGATGCAGCCACGCCGAGTTCGACGATCATGACCCGGTTTAAGGTTCCAATCAGCAGAACGAGTGACATGCCGACCGAAACCTGAAACAGAGCCAGGCGAAGCAGACGGCGCAGCGGCAATTCTGCAGTCGCGGCATCGGCAAAAGGCAGGAAACGCGGGCCAATAGAGACCAACGCCCCGATGATCTTATCGCGGAAGGGATTCAACGGGAGTTAGTGAGCGGTGGCGACGGGGCGAAAACCATCAAGACCCCGCCGCGCGGACGAGAAGCGCTACTTCTTGACAGGCGCACAGTCCTGGGTCGGGGCCCCTTGAACCGCAGCGACTTTAGCCTTGCCGCTCAAAAAATCCTTCACCCAGGTGGTGTTGGAGGCGATGGCGAGGTGGGTGCTGAATGAACCCACAGCGACGGCGCCCAAAAAGATTGGGATCCCAACGCTAGGTCTAACGACCATCCACAGTTTTCCGTAAATCATTTTGGTTCTCCTCAGTGAAGCCAGGGTGAGTACAGGTAGGCCAGCAGATGTGCGACGGCTGAAAGCATGCCGAAAATCTGTGTTCCCTGTACTAAATGGCGATGGATTTCTTCTGACTCGGCCGCGGTAAGTCCCGTCGGCCCGACTTTACTGTCTGACATGTCTGTTCTCCTTCGATACGTTTGCAACCGCGCTGTTCCCGCAAGACTTCCCCTGCGGGCTGGCTTTAGGACCCTAGGGCAAGTCCTAATGTAATTTTAATTTGACAGTAATAATTGTCAAGCAAAAATGACACAACCGTGGTGCAAGTTCAAATCAATTCAACAAGTCGATAGGACTTTGTGTCCAATCGCACACCCGATAGCGATTCGTTTCCCTAGACTCATTACGACTTTTGGTGGTGACGATGGGGTTTTTTCGATGAAGCGCGACGGTTCGGTGCTGCTCGAGCGAAGAAGAATTTCACGGGATCTTCATGACAGTTCAATCCAGCCGTATCTCGGACTGAAATGGGCCCTTGAGGCCATCCAGACAAAGGCGGCAACCGGGAACGCCGTCACGGAAGATCTGGCTCGGTTAGTCGCGCGTGTCGAGCATGAAATTCTCTCGATGCGTCGCTATGTGGCCTCTCTGCAAGAGGTGCCAGACGGTCGAGATAATGAGCGGGCACCGATTGAACTGCCGCCTGTTCTGATCGAACAAGTGACTCGATGGCGCGACCTGTACCGCCTCGAGGTCCTGATAAGAACAGCCGGTAACGCTCAAATGGTCAATGAGTTTTTGGCCGGCGCGTTCCTGAACATGGCCAATGAGGGGCTGAGGAATATCCGTCGCCACACACGCTCGGCCAGCGCACGGATCATACTTTTTTGTCGGATCGATCAGATTCGCATGGTGATCACGAATCCGGTTGCGCTTGGCACCCTCCTGAAGCCATTTGTGCCGCGTTCGATTGACGAGCGAGTTCGTGCATTGGGGGGACGTTGCCAAGTCAGTTTGGTTGGCGGGCGTGAGACTCGGGTTTCGATCGAAGTGCCCCGGGGGGGCTCGTGATTCATGGGGGCGTCTCTGGTGAACCGCTTCGCGTGTTACTCGCGGACGACCACCAGACGGTCCTTTGGGGCCTCGAACAATTGATCCAGAGTGCGGCGCCTCGTATGCGCGTTGTCGGCCAAGCGAGCTCTCGAGTCGCGCTCTTTGAACTGTTGAAGCACACCACGGCCGATCTGGTATTGCTCGATCTCGATTTTGGTGATTCTTGTGCACTCGAATTCATTCCTGAGGTCATCGAGCGGAGTCTTGCCAGGGTGTTGATCCTGACCGGTTCGACCGATTGCGAGAGTCACCAGAGAGCCGTTGTGATCGGTGCGCGTGGCGTTGTCTCGAAGCTCGAACCGGCGGCCGTTTTACTGACTGCCATTGACCGCGTTGCGGCCGGCGAGATCTGGCTCGACCGTCTCAGTGTGAGTCAAGTGCTCGACGCCATGTCAAAAGGCGCGAGACCGGATTTGCATAGCCAGAGATTTGAGTCCCTAACGCCTAGGGAGCGTCAGATTGTGGTTTCGGTCATCACTGAGAAAGGCGCGCGGAACAAGGTCCTCGCCGACAAGCTCAATATGAGTGAGCACACTCTGCGTAATCGGCTCACGACGATTTACAGCAAGCTCGATGTGGACGGACGGATGGCTCTTTACCACTACGCCACGAGCCACTTTCGCCGGCTGAACCCAATGACAAGTGTCCCGAACTTACGTGGCACTTGACCTCAGGAGAAGGGGCGGCAAGTCCGATGTGTGGCAGCACCAGGATCGTTAGTCTTGGCCGTGGGTCCTTCGTCTCTCTCTCCAAGTGAAAGGAATTTGCCATGAATACGTTGATCAAGTTGGTTCGTCAGGGCGCAATTGAGTTTGCCCAGGACGAGGAAGGTGCACAGGTCGTGGAGTACGCGCTGATCATCGCGGTGGTTTCGATCGCAATTGTGGCTGCCCTGCGTGGGGTCGTTACCGATGCCTCATTCACCGGTTTTATTGCGCGGATCAAGACCTGTTTGACTGGGACCACCTGCGTCTAAAGCCCAGGTCGAGGAGTCAGCGATGCAAGTCGGGGAACTGCAGTCAGTCTTCGACTTGCTCGTGATGTTTTTTTTCGATTGGCAGATGGGGGTGCTAACGATCTTGCTTCTGTTTGCCGCCGTCGCGGACTGTCGCTCGCACCGGATCCCGAACCAAATCGTTCTTCTGGGAATCGTGTTTGCCGTGATTGACCAGTGCATCCGTTGGCCGGTACAGGAAGGTCCCCTTTTTGTGTTGGGGGGCGTTTTGGTGGGCATGGGCCTGTTTCTTCCGCTGTACTTGCTACGCGCGATGGGTGCGGGGGATGTGAAGCTCCTCGCGATGGTCGGGGCGTTTCTCGGGCCGGCCGACACGGTTCGGGTTGCGCTGGCCACCATGATCGTCGGGGGGCTGATGGCGATTGCCTTCGTCGTCCTCAGGGGCACGGTCAGCGGGATGGTGCAAAACCTAAGGTCTATGTTTCAGTTGGGCTTACTTGACGCGCTAGTTGGGCGGGTGCCTGATTTTCGGATGACACCAACGATTTCCGCGGGGCGGCTGCCGTATGGCGTTGCCATTTCAGCAGGCACAGTGGGGTACCTCGTCGCCCGGCAGCTTGGTTTTACTTGACGCTCGAAGGTACACCGGATGAAGAATGCGAAAGCAGTTGGCATGTTGGTGCTGTCGATGGTTCTTGGACTCGTTGTGACCGCTTATGCCGTGGATTGGGTCAGTCGTAAGGGCACGATCCAATCCAATAAAGTGGTCGTTGCAGCCAGTGATATCGAACTCGGAAGCAAACTTAATCTTCAAATGCTAACGACCGCTGACTGGCCGAGCGGGTCAGTCCCCCAGGGCGCATTTACCGATCTCAAGGAACTCCAGGATCGGGTGGTGAGAATCTCGGTGCAGCGGGGTGAGGCGGTGTTGTCCTCGAAGCTGGCACCCATCGGCACCCAAGGTGGGCTTTCGGCCGTCATTGCCGAGGGCAAAAGGGCGATGACAGTACGCGTCAATGACGTTGTGGGCGTAGCTGGGTTCGCACTTCCGGGCAATTACGTGGATGTAATGGTCAATGCGCTCAAGGAGCGGCAGGGACGGTTTGAAGAGAATCTCCAAATCAGCAAGACCGTTCTTGAGCACGTGTTGGTGCTTGCAGTAGCCCAAGAGTCATCGCGCGATGACACCAAGCCCAAGGTCGTTAACGCAGTCACACTCGAGCTTTCCATCGACGACGCCGAGAAGCTTGACCTGGCCCGCAATGTCGGGACCTTGTCTCTGGTCTTGCGCAATCAGATTGATAAAGAACCTGTCACAACCTCAGGGATTACCAAGAATCAATTGTTTGGCGATCGAACGGCAACAGTCAGCCCGACGCCAATCGGTGGGAAGCGAAATCCCAAACTTGTGCCAATTGTCAGCAAGGAATCCATGGCAGCGCTTGAAGATGTGGCTCCGTTGCGGGTCAGTCCTAGTGAGGTGCCTGCTCGTACTTGTGTCGAGGTGGTTCAGTCCAATACCCGTGTATTGAACTGCTTCTAGGCGATCTTGGCCCCGGCCTAGACCTCAACCTTGACCTCGCCTGTTTGACCGTCTTCGGAGTTGGTGTGAATAAACGCTTGCCTTTGCTCACTCTGGCCGCGGCCATGGTCTTCAACCCCCTGGGTTCCACCGCAGCCGAGCGCGGCCCGATGAAGCCCTGCACCTTGGTGACGGTCGATCCACCAACCGAAGTGCTCTTGGGGAAGTCAACGGTTCTGACCCTCAACGCGCCGGTGGCTCGTATGGTGATCGGCGGTCTTCCGTCTGTGCGCTCAGGACGGCCCATTGAAATGTCCGAAGAAGCCTCTGGGCCCATGGGTGCAATGCCAAGCATGGTCCCTCGGACCGATGGGGTGGCCGACGTAGACGTAATCCTTCTGAGTCCAACCGAGCTGTTTTTTCTGGGCAAGCGCGCCGGATCGATGAATGTCCTGCTTCAGGGGATTGACGGTCGCTGCACTGTTAAGGATCTCGTCGTGACCGTCGATACGGTTCCACTTCAGACAACCATCGCCGCTCTGATGCCTGAGGAAACCGGCATTCGGGTACGTGGTGCCGAGAACTCGTTGGTCCTGAGTGGGGTGGTCAGCAATTCGATTCAGCTCGATCATGTCCTCTCGCTCGCCAGTTCGTATGGCGATGGCAAAAAAGTGATCAATCTACTTCGGGTGAGCGCTCAACAGCAGGTCATGCTGGAGGTGAAGATTGCTGAGGTCAGCAAGAAGCTACTCGATAAATTTGGTATTGATTACACCCGAATTTACACCGCCGCGAATGGGGTTTCGTCGGGGATCATCTCGGGAATCATCGGCGGCGGTCCCGCTGTTCTGGGGCGATTTGGCCCTAATTTGAATGGCACCTTTGCCGCCGGTAGCTTGCTCGGCGGCGCGGCGGGCTCGGTCGCGGGTGGGTCGGCAGCGGCATCGGCAAAACTGGGTATCACGGGTAACGGAGCTTCGCTCCTAGGGATTGATGCTCAAAATCGTGATGGCTTGGTCCGTGTGCTCGCCGAACCCAACATCATGGCCATTAGCGGTCAGCAGGCGAGCTTTCTGTCCGGCGGAAAAATCTTTATTCCGGTGTCGCAGTCCAACGCCAACGGCATCCCAGTTGTGACGCTCGAAGAAAAGGAGTTTGGTATTGGTGTGAAATTTACGCCGACCGTTCTCGATGCGACACGCGTCAACCTGAAGGTGATCTCTGAAGTTTCCGAGCTGTCTCAGACCGGATCGCCGTTTTCCACCGTCAATGGAGTGGTCTCTGTGCTGCCGTCTTTCTTGGTGCGCAGAGCCGACACCACTGTGCAGCTGAGCGACGGTCAGAGTTTTGTCGTGGCAGGTCTGATCAAGAACAACCTCACTGAATCGGTTCAGCGCTTCCCTGGGCTCGGTGAAATACCCGTGCTTGGCGCGCTCTTCCGAAGTACAGAGTTTCAGAAGGATCAGACCGAACTGGTTTTTGTGATTACCCCACGGCTTGTAAAACCGCTCAGTGAGGTCCCGCGCTTACCGACCGACAACCATATCGAACCCAAGCGGAGTGACGTTTTTCTCAAAGGGAGTCTGGAGGGCAGTGCGCCCGCCGCAGCCCCGGTCCTCAAGCCAGTACCCGGTCCTCAGTCCACCGAATCGAAGTGAGAACGATCATGAATTTACGAAAAAATCCGCTGCGCACTCGAGCGCTCGGTACCCGTCTGACGGGCCTCATGGGGCTCATGGGTCTCATGGCCCTGCCTGGCCTCAGCGCAGGCTGTGCCCCCGCCACGCCCAACTATGACGCGAAATTTGGGATGGCGGTGCGCGAAGCAAAGCTTGCAATGACGATTTCGCCCGACGCAGGTTCCGTCCCGGATCTTGTGGCTGGGTTGGACGGAAAATCCGCCCGAGAAGCGCTTATTCATTACCAAAACACTTTCAAGGTGCAACCACCGGCGGTCAACGTCATCAATCTTGGGGGTAACTTCGGGAGATAGAGATGACGTCTCGAATTCGACAGCGAGGAGCTGTTGTCGTCGTTGTCGCCCTCTCAATGCTGTTCCTGTTGGGGTTCATGGGACTCGCCCTCGACTTCGGTCACTTGTTTGTCGCAAGGGACGAATTGCAAACCTCGGTTGACGCTTGCGCGCTCGCGGCGGCGCAGGAACTCGACGGCGCTACCGATGCACTCACACGAGCATCAAGCGCAGGTCTTACAGCGGGTAATCTCAATCGGGTCGATTTCCAGTCCGGCACCTGGGGGGGCCAAAACAAACTGATCACCTCTGAGATTACGTTTCGGGACGTTACCTATTCTGTGACGACCATCCCAGCAAACGCCCAGTATGCACAATGTAATCATCAGCAGAACGGCGTCCGGATGTGGTTGATCCAGGCGATGGGCGCTTCTGTCGGGAACAGTCACGCGGCCTATGCCGGAACCAATAGCGTCGGGGCATTGGCGGTTGCGAGGCGAGCGGGTACTCAAAAGACTTGCCCGATTCCGCTAGGCCTGATTGCAAAATCCGGGGGGGCGTCACCCAACTACGGATTTCAGGTTGGTGAATGGATCACCGTCATGGGCCAAAAAACGCCTGGTGCAGGTCAGATGGGCTGGAACAACCTGGATGGAAGCAACTCGGCCAGCGAGGCAGCGCTCGAACTGGCTGAACCCGGTTATTGCGGCGTCAAGGTGGGCGATACCGTGGGAAAACCGGGTGCGAAGCAGAGTGTCTCAGACGTCTGGAATGCTCGTTTTGGCATTTACAAGAATGGTGATCCGGGGCCGAGTGTGAACCATCCAGACACGACGGGATATGCCTACACGCCTACAAACTGGAAGAATGCAGCGCCTCAAAACGCCTATAGCGGCCAACCGCTGAACAGCTGCCACAGCACCGCGGATAATTTCAAAGCCAAGCAACTTTCTTTCGCCTCTTACGATAACACCGGGACCAGTGTTGGCAATGGCGATGCCGTCACCGGTTTGCGCATGAGTGGCGGTTACAAAACCTTGGCAACGCCTGCAATGGCGGGCGAACATCAGCGACTCGGCCACAGCCGGCGGATCGTTACAGTCCCCATCATCAACGCAAGTTCCAAGGTCGTCGACTTTGCCTGCATGTTGCTTTTGCAACCGATGTCGAGTCCAACCGTGGACATCCAGGTCGAATTCATTGGCAACGCCGGCGCCGCGAATAGTCCTTGTTCCAGTAATGGGGCGGTCGGCGGGGCCTCGGCAGCGACCGTTCCAGTCCTGGTTCAATGAGGAATCAGCTGTGAGGCACCAATTATGTTGAAGGCTCGCCCCAAGGGTACCGCTGCGATTGAGTTGGCCTTACTGTTGCCGATTCTGCTGTTGCTGACCTTAGTGACAACCGAGTTTGGTCGGGCAATCCTTGAGTACAACACGGTGGTCAAGTCGGTTCGAAATGCGACCCGCTATCTCGCCACTCGGACCCCCAATTCGAAAACATCTGAAGCCAAGAATCTGGTGGTTTTTGGCAATACGACTGGGACCGGACCAGCGCTGGCTCCGGGCCTAAGCCTTGCCCGGGTAGCCAATCCTGTCTGGCAGATGGTGGGCTCAAATCCGACGACAAACGTTGTCACCCTGACCGTTCAGGCCTACCCGTTCAAGTCATTGTTTGCGTCTGTATTTGGAGTTTCATTTGGCAGCGTAATCTTTGGTGATATCAGCGCCTCGATGCGAAGCGCGCTTTGAAATTCCGCGTCTCGGGGAGCACCGCCGTTGAGTTCGCCCTGATCCTGGTAATTCTTTGGATGTTTTTGTTCGGCATCCTCGATTTCACGCGAATGCTTTTTATTTGGGGTGCGGCGAACGAGGCGTCTCGAGATGGTGCGCGCTATGCAGCGATTTGCGATGACACCGCAAACAAGGCGAACGTTCTGCTTCGGATGCAGCGAATCTTGCCCCAGATCCAGGACATCAATCTGACCTGGAGCCCAGTCGGTTGCACGGTCAGCACCTGCGAAGGCGTGAACCTCACGATTACCAGTCTCAACTACCAGTGGATTTCACCCCTTTTTGGGCAGGGGCCGCTCGCAGCGATCGCGATGCCTACGTTTTCGACTTATTCGCCGCGTGAGGTGATGAGACAGGACATTACGGCTGCCTCAATCGCCTGTAGTTAGTCCCCATCCGGATCCCAGTATGAAAATTGTCTTGATATCGTCCCGTCTGCAGGCTTTTGAGGATGTTTGCGAACATCTTGAACGGGGCGATCGCGGGCGCGTGGTCACCCGACAAGAAGGTGGGATCCAGGACTTGAGGCTGGCGGCCGATCACGACCAACCCGATGTGATCTTGGTCGAATGCTCAAATCTGGACTCCGGATCGTTGTCTGTTGTTGAGCGAGTGACCGATCAATATCCACGGATGGCGATCATTCTGATTGGTGGTCAGCAAGATCCTGATTTTCTGATTCAGGCGATGCGGGTTGGTATCCGCGAGGTACTAGTGGCGGGTGCCAGCCGGGAAACTGTTGAGGCAGCGGTTAGTCGGGTGGAGACCAAACTTGGTTTGCGGATCCGGCAGCGTAGTGGGCAGGTCATTGCCTTTGTATCGAGTAAAGGCGGTAGCGGTGCGACGTTTTTGTCCACTAATCTGGCTCATCAGCTCGGATCAGGCGGTAAGAAGGTGTTGCTCATAGACCTGAATCTGCAGTTTGGGGAGGCCATCCTGACCATCCATGATCAGGCCCAGTCGAGCGATATCGCGGCAATTGCACGCAACATTAGCCGCCTCGATGCTTCTTTATTGCATGCGTCGACCGTGAAGGTTTCAAACCACTTTTCGATCCTCGCTGCGCCTGAAGATCCGGCTCAAGCGCTTCTGGTGAGCTCAGAACATTTGAATGCCATTTTGGATATTGCGGTCGAGGAGTACGACTTTACGGTTCTTGATCTGAATCGAACCCTCGATGATCTGACCATTCGAGCGCTTGATCGGGCAGACCAGATCTATCTGGTTCTGCAGGCTATGTTGCCCTATATCCGCAATGCAAAGAGGGTCCTGACGGTGTTCCGGTCGCTCGGCTACGTCTCCGAGAAGGTCGAAGTGGTCGTGAACCGCTTTGGTCGAGGCGCCGAGGTCGGGCTCGACGATCTGCGGGCCAGTCTCGGACCCAACCGGATCCGTACGGTACCGAATGGGTTCAGGGATGTAGCGGATGCTATTAACCAAGGCCAACCCCTCGCCGCGATCGCCCCGTCCGGGGTGGTGTCGAAAGCGATCAGTGACTGGGCTCAGGCCCTATTGCCCAAACCCGAACCAATATCGGGTGGGCTGCTCAGCCGCCTGCTGAAATTTTAGGATGCCCGAACTCTCAGCGCGTCACTCGAGCCCGGGAATCAACCACTCTGAAGGGATTCACTGCAATGGGTATGCTCGATTTGAGGGACCTTTTAACGGGTCGTCGCGACGGTGCTAAGCCGATCGCCCACGACCTGGCGCCTGCGAATACGAGTGCGAGTGCGAGTGCGACTGCGCCGCAAACGAGTTCCGTTTCTGCCGCCGACTCCGACGTAGAGGCCTACATTCAGATCAAGAGTCGGTTGCACTTGCAGATCCTCGAACGGGTGGACCTGGCGTCTCTTGAGTCGATGACCGAGCTTCAGCTGCGCCGCGAAATAAGCACACAGGTTGATTGGCTACTCCAGGAAAACCCCGCACCGATCAACGATGCAGAACGTCGGATGTTGGTGCGTGATATTCAGAATGAAATGCTCGGGCTCGGCCCCCTGGAGCTCCTGATGGCGGACGCCTCGGTTTCTGACATTTTGGTCAATAGCTATCGTCAGATTTACGTTGAGCGCCACGGCCGCCTCGAGCTCACCAAAGTTCGTTTCACCGATGATCAGCATTTGCTTCGAATTATTGACAAGATCGTATCCCGAGTGGGACGCCGTATCGATGAGTCAAGCCCCATGGTCGATGCCCGTTTGCCCGACGGGTCTCGTGTGAATGCCGTCATCCCACCGATTGCGCTCGATGGACCAACGGTCTCAATCCGGCGCTTTGCAGCGATCCCTCTCAAGATGAATGATCTAGTGAAGACCCACCGTTCATTAACCACCGAGATGGCGACCTTACTTCAGGGGCTTGCCAGGGCCAAGGTCAACATGATCATTTCGGGCGGTACAGGCTCTGGCAAGACCACCTTACTGAATATTCTTTCTGGGACCATTCCAGAAACTGAGCGGATCGTGACGATCGAAGATGCGGCGGAATTACAGCTGCAGCAGCCGCATGTCATCCGACTCGAAACGCGTCCGCCGAACATTGAAGGGAAGGGCGAGGTAAATCAGCGTGCGCTCATGCGGAACGCTCTCCGAATGCGACCTGACCGGATTTTGATGGGGGAGGTGCGTGGCGCCGAGGCGGTCGACATGCTGCAGGCGATGAATACCGGGCATGAGGGATCAATGACGACAATTCATGCGAACAACTCGCGGGACGCGATTTCCCGTCTTGAAAACATGATCAGCATGGCCGGATTAAATCTGCCGCTCAAGGCGATGCGTCAACAAATTACTTCTGCAATTTCGGTGGTGATCCAAGCGAACCGACTGGCCGATGGCCAGCGCAAGATCACCAGCATTCAGGAGATTACCGGGATGGAGGGGGACGTCGTCACCATGCAGGAAATTTTCGCGTATCAGCAAACTGGCGTCGATGCGCGTGGGAAAGCCGTTGGCCACTTTATGGCGACTGGGCTCCGACCGAAGATTACCGAGAAATTGCGTAACGCCGGGGTTGATCTGCCCGACGCGTTGTTTGATTCAAGTCTTCGCTATGAATAGCCTGCTCTCGAACGGCGCTTTCCCCTTGGTGGTAGTTCTTGCGTTCATAGCGATCGTACTGTTTTTTGAGGGCGCGTATCTCGTCTGGAACACCTATAAGGGACCCGACGCCAGGCAGGCGGGCCGCCGTCTGCGCGCTCTTTCCGCCGCCTCTGATCTATCCGAACGGTCAGCGGTTCTCAAGAACCATTTGCTCAGCGAGGTGCCGGCCATCGAGCGTTTGTTGCTTCAGGTCCCGCGATTGCAATTGCTGGATCGATGGCTGGTTCAGTCAGGTCTCGATTGGACGGTGAGTCGGTTGCTATTGCTAACCGTCGGGTTGGGGGCGGCGGCGCATGTGGCGATGGCATCCCTCGAGCCAACAACCGCAATTGACTGGACGCTTACAACGTTTGCCGGGGCCTCGCCAGCGCTCTTTGTAATGACTCGCCGGCGCCGTCGTTTAGCTCGAGTCGTCGAGCAGTTGCCTGACACGCTGGATTTCATTGCGCGCGCACTGCGGGCTGGCAATGCATTGCCGCAGGCCTTGCAGATGGTGAGCCTTCACGTGGTCGATCCAATCGCTTTCGAATTTCGGATCACCCATGACGAAATCAATTTTGGGGTTTCAATCCAGCATGCGATGGAAAATCTGACCACGAGGGTGCCGGTTACCGATATGGGCTATTTCGCAGTGGCCGTGCTGGTTCAGCGTGATGCAGGTGGCAACTTGTCCGAAGTCCTCGAAAACCTGAGTCGTTTGATCCGCGACCGCTTGAAGTTTTACGGCAAGGTCCGCGTGCTCAGTACCGAGGGACGTTGGTCGGCCTGGGTCCTTTGCCTACTGCCTTTTGCACTCGGGGGTTTGCTGGAGTTCGTTAATCACGAATTCATCAGCGTTTTGTGGACGGATCCGATCGGGGTTCAGTTGACTTACAAAGTGCTGGTCATGATGGCGATCGGCGCCTTTTGGTCTCACCGTATCGTTCAACTCCGAGTCTGAAAGGTTCCCAATGATGATCCTCTACGGTGGCATTGTTTTTTGTGTGGTGACATTGGTTAGCCTTTCGCTGATCCGTTGGTTCTTACCCGATGCGTCGCAGCGTCGGGTTCAGGATTTGGGCGAGCCCGGGGCCAGAACCGACTGGATTCCAACGGTCGTTCGGTTGGCCGGCCCATTGGCGAAGCTCTCCATTCCGTCGGGCCCTTGGGAGAGCTCGCCGCAGCGGATTAAGTTTCTGAATGCGGGGATTCGAAGTCAGAATGCGCCCGTCCTGTTCTACGCCGCCAAGACCCTATTGCCGCTGGTCTTCGCAGTGGCGACTTTTTCGATGTTGGATGGGTCTGGTCAGGGGTTTGAGGAGAACAGTCGCTTGTTTTTAATTCTGGTCAGCGCAATGGTTGGCTGCTTTGTTCCCAATCTATGTCTTCATCTGGCCGTGAGTTCACGCAAACGCGAGATCTTCGAGCACTTTCCGGATACGGCGGATTTGCTGTTAGTCTGTGTCGAAGCGGGTTTGGGGCTGGAAGCCGCGCTCGTGCGAGTCGCCGAGGAGATGCGAATTCACAGCATCGCGATGATGGAGGAAATTCATCTCCTCAACCTCGAGACGCGCGCTGGTAACAGTCGCGAAAAAGCTCTGCGGAACCTCAGCCTTCGAACGGGTGTCGAAGAGGTGAACGCGTTTGCAATGATGTTGTCCCAGACCGATAAATTCGGCACCAGCCTCGGGCAGTCGCTACGCGTATTTGCCGAAGAATTGCGCCACAAACGTCAGAATCAGGCGGAGGAAGCGGCCGCGAAGATTCCGACGAAAATGTTGTTTCCGCTGGTGCTTTGCATCTTTCCAGCGATCAGTATGGTCGTTCTGGGACCCGCAGGCATCAGGACTTATCACATGATCTTGCCGATGCTCAGCGGGCAGAACTAAAGCAAAACTAAACGGTCACGGGGCGCCAGGACCTGCCGGATTGCTTCAAAAGCGCTTCTGATTCTGCGGGACCGTCCGAACCGGCCGCATAAAAGGCCAGGGGGGCGGTCGCGTCGTTGGCCCAGTATTTGAGTAGCGGCTCGACGATTTCCCATCCGGCAATCACGCTATCGGAGCGCTGGAACAGGGTTGCGTCACCAATCATGCAGTCGTAGATCAGCGTTTCATATCCAGTGCTGGGAGCATTCTGGAAATAATCACCGTAGTGAAAATCCATATGAACCTGACCGATCGAGATGGTTGGCCCTGGGATCTTGGCCCCAAAACTGAGCTGTGCGCCTTCATCGGGTTGCAGCTTGAGGACGAGTGCATTGGGCGTCAAGGCCTCTGTGGCTGTGTCTTTGAAAAGCGATAGCGGCGGGCGCTTGAACTGGATATAGATTTCGCTGTTGCGTTTGCTCAGTGCCTTTCCCGTGCGCAGGTAGAACGGCACGCCAGCCCAACGCCAGTTGTCGATTTGAAGTTTGAGCGCGGTGTAGGTCTCGGTCATGCTCGCAGGTGCAACGCCGTCTTCGGCTCGATAACCACGCAGTGGCTGCTCATCCCGGGATCCTGCAGCGTACTGGCCCCGAACCGAATCGGTCGCGGCCACGACAGGATGAACGGCTGTGAGGACCTTGGTCTTTTCAGTCCGAATCGCATCTGCCGTGAACGCAGCCGGCGGTTCCATCCCGACCAGTGCTAGCAGCTGGAAGATGTGATTGGGAACCATATCGCGCAGTGCGCCGGTGGTTTCGTAAAACCCCGCACGGCGCTCGACGCCAACGGTTTCGGCGACCGTGATCTGGACGTGATCGATATGTTCGCGGTTCCAGAGTGGTTCGAAAATCCCGTTCGCAAACCGCATCAGCATAATGTTCTGGACGGTTTCCTTGCCCAGGAAGTGGTCCATCCGATAAATCTGACGCTCGGCAACGCTCTTGCGCAACTGGCTGTTGAGTGCCTTGGCAGACTCGACATCGTGGCCGAAAGGCTTTTCAACCACGACCCGACGCCAGCGGTTAGGGCCCTCAGTGACAAGACCCGAAGCACCGAGTTGGTCAACGATCCCCGCAAAGAACCTCGCCGCAACGGCGAGGTAGAACACGACATTCTCACCAGTAGCCTCGGCAGCCGCATTGGATTGCAGGCGGTCGTTCAGGCGGGCGTAACAGGCCGGGTCGCTGAAATCGCCCTGCAAGTACGTGATCCGCGATAGCAGGTTTTGCAGGTGATGCTCGTCCAGCTTTTGCGCGTAATGCTTGTCATTGCCGAAGGCGCGCAGGGCTTCTTCGATCTGCAGGCGAAATGCCTCGTTGGTCAGTTCGAGACGGTCGACCCCGATCAGCGAAAAATGCTCGGGTAACAAACCCGTGCGCGACAGGTTGTAGAGCGCAGGCATCAGGAGGCGCTTGGTGAGGTCGCCGCCCCCACCAAAAATAACCATGTTGCATGCGGGTGCCCGGTCGCCGTGTCGAATCGTTTCGTGATCGTGGTCGTTGTGCATGAACGGATCCGTTGAGATGTCAGAGGTGAACGTTTAGGCGTGCGCTACGAATCAATGTGGCTCTTTGTGGCCGCCGAACTGTTTGCGCATGGCAGACAGGAGTTTTTCGGCGAACGTGTGGTCCTGGCGCGAACGGAATCGAGCGTAGAGGGCTGCCGAAAGCACGTCCGCGGGAACCGCCTCTTCGATCGCCGCCATGATGGTCCAGCGGCCTTCACCCGAATCCTGCACAAAGCCCGAGTAACTACGTAGTTCGGGGTCTTCGGCGAGGGCAATTGCGCTTAGATCGAGCAGCCAGGACGAAACGACGCTGCCACGACGCCAGAGTTCGGTGATGTCAGCGAGATTGAGGTCATAACGACGCTCGGCTGGGATGCTCTCCTGACCAACGCCTTTGAGAATATCGAGGCCTTCGGCGTACGCCTGCATCAGACCGTATTCAATTCCGTTGTGAACCATTTTCACAAAATGGCCGGATCCGGCAGGGCCAGTGTACAGGTAGCCGTGTTCTGCTGTGGAGTGCAGATTTTCGCGACCAGGGGTTTTGTCAATCGTTCCGATTCCTGGTGCCAGGGTCTTGAAAATTGGATCAAGGTGCTGAACGGCTGCCTGATCGCCACCGATCATCATGCAATATCCACGTTCAAGGCCCCAGACTCCGCCGCTAGTGCCGACGTCGATGTAGCGGATCCCTTTTGATTCGAGCGCATGGGCCCGGCGCACGTCATCTTGATAATTGGAGTTGCCGCCGTCGATGATGATGTCACCCGACTCGAGGATCTGGCTCAGCGCTTCAACGGTGTGTTCGGTGATTTCGCCCGCCGGCAGCATGACCCAGACGGCGCGAGGGTGGGCCAGTTTGGAGACTAGATCTGCCAGGTCTGTGCTTCCGGTGGCGCCTTCTCCTACCAATTGGGAGATCGCGGGAGTACTGGCATCAAACACCACGCACTCGTGATGATCGCGCATTAGACGCCGAACAATATTGCCGCCCATTCGGCCCAGGCCAATCATTCCAAGTTGCATCGTGTGCCTCATTATTGTGAGTTGGTTGTGAGTTGACCGTGAATCATAAGGGGAAAAGTGTGACAGCACGTGAAGCGGTTGACCCTTCAGGGGTTGAAACGCCATTTGGGCAGTTAATGCCAGAAGCCGTGATGGATGCGATTGAGGCGGTTGGCCCTCGGTGCGACGGTCGGTTGATGGCGCTCAATAGTTTCGAAAATCGGGTCTATCAGATTGGTATTGAGGATGGAGGGGTTGAACGGAGCTCCGATAGCTTTCTGATTGCCAAGTTCTACCGACCTGGGCGTTGGAGCGATGAGACAATTCAAGAAGAACACGACTTTCTGGCTGAGCTGGTGGCGGGCGAGATTCCCGCGGTTCCCCCCATCGTTTTAAATGGCACCACTCTTCACCATCATGGTGCCCATCGATTTGCGCTATTTGAGCGCAGGGGTGGCCGGGCTCCGGAATTGGATGATGACCGCGTGCTGGAGCGGATCGGTCGTTTCATGGGGCGGCTACATCGCGTTGGATCGTCGCGGTCTTTTAAGTCGCGTGAATCCGTTGACATCGAAACCTTTGGCGATCGCCCACTCGCCTGGCTGGACCAATCGAATTGGATTCCCCCGGAACTCAAAGCTGCGTGGGCCGCCGTTACGCAACTGGCGATGGCGGGCGTGCGGCGCGCATTCGAACGGGCTCAGGGCATCGAGTTAATTCGGCTGCACGGTGATTGCCATGCCGGAAACATTTTATGGACCGATGCGGGCCCACATTTTGTGGATTTTGATGATTCCCGAACTGGACCGGCGATTCAGGATCTTTGGATGCTTTTGTCGGGTGATGGGACGTCACAGTCGCGCCAACTGACGCAGGTCTTAAAGGGATATCAGACCTTTGGCCGATTCGATTTGCGCGAGCTGCATCTGATTGAAGCCTTACGAACGCTTCGCTACGTGCATTACACTGCGTGGATCGCGCGGCGCTGGGAAGATCCAGCATTTCCTGCCGCGTTTCCGTGGTTTGGGTCTGTGCGGGATTGGCAGGATCGGATCCTGGCGCTTCGTGAGCAGGTGGGCGCGATGGAGGAGCCGAGGCTCGAGCCTTTGATGGATTAATCAGATCGGAGTCTGTTCTGCATGAGCGCGCAAAATCACGGTCAACCTTTTCGGGTGATGGTGCTGGCGGCGTTGGGGGTGGTCTTTGGCGATATCGGAACATCGCCTCTTTACGCCTTCAAGGAAGCTTTTTACGGCGCTCACGCGATTGCGCCAACCCCTGAGAACGTTTTCGGCATTTTGTCGATGATGTTCTGGTCGGTGACGATCATTGTCTCCCTTAAGTATGTGTCCATCGTCCTGCGGTTCGATCACCGCGGAGAGGGCGGGGTTCTGGCTCTGCTGTCGGTGGCCCAGAAGGTGATTGAGCACCGTCCCGAATTAGCCTGGTTGGTTGGGGCCTTCGGCGTTTTTGCCGCCTCACTTTTCTATGGCGATGCCATCATCACGCCCGCCATTTCCGTGCTGTCCGCCGTCGAGGGTTTGAGCGTTGCCGCGCCGGGGTTGGAGCGTTATGTGGTGCCAATTTCCATCGTGATTTTGATTGGGTTGTTCAGCCTCCAGCGTCACGGAACTGCCGACGTCGGGCGGTTCTTTGGCCCGGTCATGATTCTGTGGTTTGCAACACTGGCGCTACTTGGTTTGATCCATATCGTGGAGATGCCAGAGATTCTGGGGGCTATTGACCCGAGTTATGCCATCCGCTTTGCCGTTGATCGTCCTGCGCTGGCCTTTGTCGCGCTGGGCTCGGTTTTTCTGTGTTTAACGGGCGCCGAAGCCCTCTACGCGGATATGGGCCATTTTGGTTTGCCATCGATTCGGGTTTGCTGGTTCTTTTTGGTTTTTCCCGCGCTGATGATCAATTACCTGGGTCAAGGCGCTTTGGTGTTGACGGACCCTGCTGCCAGCGAGAGTCCCTTTTTCATGCTGGCCCCCGAATCTTTTCAATTCCCGCTCGTGATCCTGGCGACTCTTGCCACGGTGATTGCCTCGCAGGCCACAATCTCGGGCGCATTTTCGGTGACCCAACAGGCCTCGCGTCTTAATTACTTACCCCGGTTGCGGGTACTGCATACCTCTGATCATTCGCAAGGCCAGATTTACATTCCAATCGTGAACTGGATCTTGCTGGTCTCGGTCGTTTTGCTGGTACTCGCCTTCAAGTCTTCGGGCGCTCTTGCGGCCGCTTATGGTTTGGCTGTATCCGGAGACTTGATCATTTCGAGCGTCTTGCTGGCGGTAGTGTTGGCGCACCAGGAATCCCGCCGGATGCGCTGGCTCTTGATCCCGCTCGCTGCCTGGTTTTGTCTCGAGCTGGCTTTTCTTGGCGCGAACTTATCCAAATTCTTCGATGGGGGATGGTTCCCGCTGACGGTGGCGGTCAGTGTGTTCACCATGCTGACGACTTGGCACCGCGGCACGATGATTTTGCGCGCCCGAAAAGTAGCCAGCCCCGAGGCGCGGGGGGACGCAGTGGACTTTGAACTCGAGCGCACCACACGGGTGCCGGGGACCGCGGTTTTTTTTAGTTCTTCCCGCGGTGGGTTTCCGAGCGCGTTTCTGCATAACCTTAAGCACAACAAGATCGCGCATGAGCGTCTCGTTTTCCTGACCATTGCGTTTGATGATCGACCCCGTATTGGGGACGAGGAGCGGCTAGAATTGCGCCGCAGTTCACACGGTGTCGTCTATCTCACTGCACATTTTGGGTTTCGCGAGGATCCTGACGTGTCGACGGTGTTTCGATTAGCCCGTCGGCGGGGCCTCGATGTTGACCTCGGCCAGACTTCTTTCTTTACGAGCAAACCAACGCTCGTGTCCGTTTCGCGCCGAGGAATTATGGGATGGCGTCGTTCGATGTTTGGCTGGATGCTGCAAAACAGTCCTTCGGTCGCTGACTATTTCCGTCTGCCCCCCAATCGAGTGGTGGAGATGGGCACACAGATCGCCATCTGAGCAAGGCTATGACTGCACGCAAGACAGAATACTCGGAAGGGTCGATCCGGGTTCTCAAGGGCCTCGAGCCGGTCCGACAGCGGCCGGGAATGTACACACGAACCGAGAATCCGCTGCATATCGTGCAGGAGGTGCTCGATAACGCCGCCGATGAGGCGCTGGCTGGATTTTGCAAGACCATTACGGTCACACTTGAGGTCGATGGTAGTGTCACGGTCGATGACGACGGGCGAGGTATCCCGGTTGGCATGCATCCGGAGGAAGGCGCCCCAGTGGTTGAAATTGTCTTTACCCGGTTGCATGCGGGGGGCAAGTTCGACAAGGCGTCAGGCGGTGCTTATAGTTTTTCGGGGGGTCTGCACGGCGTTGGCGTGAGCGTCACCAACGCGCTATCGAGCCGCCTTGAGGTCACGGTGTGGCGAGAGGGCGGACAGCATCATCTCGTTTTTTCCGGCGGTGATGTGGTGCAAGCGCTCCAGTCGCAGCCCGCTCCGCGCGGCAGTCGGCGCTCCGGTACCCGGGTTCAGGTCTGGCCCGATCCCAAATACTTTGATTCGCCGGCGATCTCGCAGTCAGAACTGGAGCGCCAATTGCGCGCGAAAGCGGTTTTGCTGCCGGGTTTGCAAACTGTGCTGGTGGAGGCCCGCACGAGCCGTGAGCAGACTTGGTGCTACGCCGAAGGCTTGCGGGGTTATCTGACCGAGGCGCTTGCGTCGGGTTCCTCGTCGCATGCCTCAGGTGCTTTGGTGGTCCCGTTGTTTGAGAGCCAGCAATATGCCCCCGCTGGCCACGAATCATTCGCTGAAGGCGAGGGGGCCTCGTGGTGCGTCGGCTGGACCGAGGAGGGTCAGACGATCCGTGAGTCCTACGTCAATCTGATCCCGACGCCCGCTGGAGGCACGCACGAGAGTGGTTTGCGTGAGGGACTTTTCCAGGCGCTCAAATCATTTGTCGAACTGCATTCATTGCTCCCCAAGGGCGTGAAACTGATGCCCGAGGACGTTTTCGCGCGGGCAAGCTTCGTCTTGAGTGCAAAGGTTCTAGACCCCCAGTTTCAGGGCCAGATCAAGGAGCGACTCAACTCGCGGGACGCGGTTCGCCTGGTCGGCGGTTATTCCCGCCCTCAGCTTGAGTTATGGCTGAGTGAGCATGTCGATTTTGGTCGTAAGTTGTCGGAGCTGGTGATTCGTCAGGCTCAGGCCCGGCAGCGCAGTGCACAAAAAGTTGAAAAGAAAAAGGGTTCGGGCGTCGCCGTGCTTCCCGGCAAGCTCACCGATTGTGAAAGCGATGATCTAAGCCGTAACGAGATTTTTTTGGTTGAAGGCGACAGCGCTGGCGGTAGTGCCAAAATGGGGCGTGACAAAGAGTTTCAGGCGATTTTGCCCCTGCGCGGAAAGGTGCTGAATACGTGGGAGGCAGATCGGGACCGTTTGTTTGCCAACAACGAGATCCACGACATTGCGGTTGCCCTCGGGGTTGATCCCCATGGCGTGAGCCCCTCGTTGGGCAAGGCGCCCTTGATTGATTCGGCGTTGGTTCTTTCCGGACTGCGCTATGGACGGGTTTGTATCCTGTCGGACGCCGATGTCGACGGTGCCCACATCCAGGTATTGTTGCTGACCCTTTTTTGGCGTCATTTTCCTGCGTTGGTCGAGCAAGGGCATGTCTACGTCGCTCGTCCGCCGCTCTATCGGGTCGATGTGGCAGCGCGTGGCAAGCGCCCGCTGCGCAAAATTTATTGTCTCGATGACACCGAGCTCTCACACACTTGCGACCGTCTCCGCAAAGAAGGTCTGACCGATGCCGCATGGTCGATTAGTCGATTTAAGGGACTGGGTGAAATGACCGCGGAGCAGCTTTGGGAGACCACGCTCAATCCGGATACGCGGCGTTTGCTTCCGGTTGGCTTGGGTGATGTGGATGAGGAAGCAACCCGCATGCGATTTACGATGTTGATGGGGAAGGGTGAAGCGCTCGCGCGGCGTGCCTGGCTTGAAGAGCATGGCAACGAAGTCGAGGTTGACGTATGACCCAGAAAAGTTCCGTGGGTGCCGCTAACGGTCGGGTCTCGGGTGCCGCTATTGGTGCAATCGTCAGTGCAATTTTTGCTACGACATGTCTGCTTGTGTTTAGCCCCACTGCGGCAGAGACGCTCGGTGAGGTCAACACGGCTTTCAAGCTGATCGGACCTGACCACAAGATCGTCATCGAGGCCTATGACGATCCTAAAGTAACTGGTGTTGCCTGCTATGTCTCGCGGGCCAAAACTGGGGGAGTGAGTGGCGCACTCGGGCTGGCTGAAGACAAGTCCGAGGCCTCAATCGCCTGTCGTCAGGTCGGCCCAATTGCCTTCAAGGGCCCACTGCCTCGTCAAGAGGTCGTTTTCGATGAACGACTGTCGTTTCTTTTCAAGAAACTTCACATCGTTCGAATCGTCGATCCCGCGCGCAACGCGCTGGTCTACCTGACCTACGCCGATCGTTTGATCGAAGGCAGCCCGCAAAATTCTGTCACGGCCGTTCCGGTCCCCGCCAGTACGCCCATCCCACTACGCTGAATTAGCGCAGCGGCTTGAAGCGGATACGCCTCGGTCGGGCCGCTTCTTCGCCGAGGCGCTTCCTGCGGTCGGCCTCATATTCTTGATAGTTGCCGTTGAAGAAGTTGACTTGGGAATCTCCCTCGAAGGCGAGGATGTGGGTCGCAATCCGGTCAAGAAACCAGCGGTCATGGCTGATCACCAGCACGCAACCCGCAAATTCCAGAAGGGCATCTTCGAGCGCGCGGAGGGTTTCGACGTCAAGGTCATTCGAGGGTTCATCGAGCAGAAGGACGTTACCGCCGGCAATTAATGTTCGGGCCAGGTGCAGCCGGCCGCGCTCGCCCCCGGATAGCAGGCTGACTTTCTTGTTTTGATCACTTCCCTTGAAATTGAAACGACCGACATAGGCTCTGGAAGAAACTTCGAAGCGGCCAATCGTCATGAGGTCTGCGCCGTCGGAAACAGACTCCCAAACCGTCTGGTCGCCGCCCAAGGATTCGCGCGACTGATCAACGTGAGCGATCTTGACCGTAGGGCCGATCACGATGGACCCACTGTCAGGCGTTTCACGTCCTGTCATCATTTTGAAGAGTGTCGATTTGCCCGCGCCGTTGGGGCCAATGATCCCCACGATGGCACCCGGGGGCACAGCAAAGCTCAAATCGTCGATCAGCAGTCGCTCACCAAAAGCCTTACGAACGTTCTTGAATTCGATGACTGTATCGCCGAGACGCTCGGCAACCGGGATGAAGATCTCCTGCGTTTCGTTACGCTTTTGATATTCATGACTCGAGAGCTCTTCAAAACGGGCTAGTCGGGCCTTGCTCTTTGCCTGACGGCCTTTGGGATTCTGACGAACCCACTCGAGTTCCTTCTTGAGGGCCTTTTGGCGCGCACTTTCACCCGATTCTTCCTGCCGCAGACGCTCTTGTTTCTGATCCAGCCAGCTGGAGTAGTTTCCTTTCCAAGGGATCCCGTGACCGCGGTCAAGTTCAAGAATCCATTCGGCAGCGTTGTCCAGGAAGTAGCGGTCGTGCGTGATCGCAACGACTGTCCCCGGGAACTTATGCAGGAATTGTTCGAGCCAATCGACGCTCTCCGCGTCGAGGTGGTTGGTCGGTTCGTCTAGTAACAGCATATCGGGCTTCGAAAGCAGCAAGCGGCAGAGCGCAACCCGGCGCTTCTCTCCTCCCGAGAGATTTCCAATCGTGGCCTCCCAAGGCGGCAGCCGCAATGCGTCCGCTGCGATCTCGAGTTGATGTTCGACATCGCCGCCATCTGCGGTGGCAAGCAACGCCTCAAGATCTGCCTGCTCGGCGGCCAGCTTGTCGAAATCTGCATCGGGCTCACCGTACGCCGCGTAGACCTCGTCAAGCCTTTTTTTGGCTGCAGCAATTGACCCGAGTCCTGCCTCGACCGCCTCGCGAACGCTTTGTGCAGGATCCATGTCCGGTTCTTGCGGCAAGTACCCCACGTTGAGGTTGGGCATCGGGCGGGCTTCCCCCTCGATGTCCTTATCAACGCCCGCCATGATCTTCAGAAGCGTTGATTTGCCCGAGCCGTTCAGCCCCAGGACGCCGATTTTGGCCCCCGGAAAAAACGAGAGCGAAATATCCTTCAGGATCTGGCGTTTGGGCGGCACGATTTTGCCGACGCGATTCATGGTGTAGACGTACTGGGCCATAGGACTGTGTCAACGGTGTGTGGGGGATCAAATTCAATGGTACAGCCTCTATACTGCCCCCGCTGATCGGAGCCCCGCGAGTGTATGGATGA
>RFVZ01000400.1 GCA_009922405.1 Betaproteobacteria bacterium | reverse complement strand
GAAACGTCACTTACAACAGTTAATCGTGAATTCATTAATACATCTCCATCCAAAACGGTTTTTTCTCTAACATACATATTTTTATTGAATGATACATCACCGTTTGTATTTATTGTACCACTTAATGATAGATCTTCTGTACTAACTACTTCATAATTAAATATTTTTGTATTGACAACTGTATTATGTAAGTATGTGTAAACATTAAGTCTACCATATATATTTACATCTCCTCCAACATTCAATCTTTCATTAAATGAAACATCTTTGTTAACAAATAAATTTGAATTCATAGAGACATCACCTATTTGTAATGTTAATCCTTGAATAGTAACGTTTCCATTCAAAGATGAATCATTATTAACAAATAATCTATTATTTGCTGCTACATCATTAGATGTAAATGAAATTGCGTTAATTTTACTTGTTACAAAAGATGTAGTTGCTATTTTATCTGAATCATCAGTATTATCTTGTGTAATTGCATGTGTATTTCCATTTAGTGAAACATCATTATTGAATATTGTTCTTCCTTCAACTTGCATGTTACCATTGAATAATGTATTTCCTTGTTGTACGATTGTTCCTTGGATTTCTATATTACTGTTCAAGGAAACATCACCGGATACTGATAGACGTGAAATAATTGATACATCTCCTTGTTGGATGGTTGATCCTTGGATCTCAACATTACTATTAAAGGAAACATCACCGGATACAAGTAAACGAGCATTCATTGAGACATCTCCTTGTTGAACTGTTGATCCTTGGATTTCTACGTTACTATTCAATGAAACATCATTTGATACAGCTAGTTTTGCATTCATTGAGACATCTCCTTGTTGGACTGTTGAACCTTGGATTTCTACATTACTGTTCAATGAAACATCACTTGATACAGCTAGTCTTGCATTCATAGAAACATCTTCTTGTTGGATGGTTGTTCCTTGGATTTCTACGTTACTATTCAAGGAAACATCACCGGATACATCTAAACGAGAATTCATTGAGACATCTCCTTGTTGGATTGTTGTTCCTTGGATTTCTATGTTACTATTCAAGGA
Source organism: Betaproteobacteria bacterium (assembly GCA_009922405.1). Taxonomy (GTDB): domain Bacteria; phylum Pseudomonadota; class Gammaproteobacteria; order Burkholderiales; family Burkholderiaceae_E; genus RFPW01. Next base: position 897 of record RFVZ01000400.1, on the reverse strand, counting down.
AACATCACCGTATACATCTAAACGAGCATTCATTGAGACATCTCCTTGTTGGATGGTTGTTCCTTGGATTTCTACGTTACTATTCAAGGAAACATCACCGGATACTGATAGACGTGAAATCATTGAGACATCTCCTTGTTGGATGGTTGATCCTTGGATTTCTACGTTACTATTCAAGGAAACATCACCTGATACTGATAGACGTGAAATCATTGAGACATCACCATTTTGTATTGATTTTCCTTGAATTTCTATGTTACCATTGATTGATGCATCATTCAATACAAACAATCTACCGTTCAAAGAAAGATCTTCTCCAACAATAAGTGTATAATTATTAGTTGTAGTATTAATAATTTTATTATTTTGATAGTTATTGACATTTAGTCTACCATAAATAGATACATCACCACCAACATATAATCTGGTATTCAAGGAAACATCACCGTATACATCTAAACGAGCATTCATTGACACATCTCCTTGTTGAACTGTTGTTCCTTGGATTTGAATGTTCTTGTTCATTGTTACGTCGTTTGCAACTGATAATCTAGAGTTAATAGAAACATCTCCTTGCTGTATTGTTGTTCCTTGGATTTGAATGTTTTTATTCAAAGCAACATCGTTTGCAACTGATAATCTAGAGTTAATAGATACATCTCCTTGTTGGATTGTTGTTCCTTGGATTTGAATGTTTTTATTCAAAGCAACATCGTTTTCAACTGATAATCTAGAATTCATAGAAACATCTCCTTGTTGAATTGTTGTTCCTTGGATTTGAACGTTTTTATTCATTGTTACATCGTTTGCAACTGATAATCTGGAGTTCATAGAAACATCTCCTTGTTGAACTGTTGTTCCTTGGATTTGAATGTTCTTGTTCATTGTTACGTCGTT
>RFVZ01000399.1 GCA_009922405.1 Betaproteobacteria bacterium | reverse complement strand
CGTCAGCCAGGCTTTGGGCCGATATCCTGATTGATAATTCGGCAGCGGTCTTGACCGCCACCGATCAGTTTGTTGAGGCCTGCAGTGCATTTCGGGTGGCGGTTCAGGCCGGAGACCACGCGAGCCTGGCTGACCAGATCGAACAGGCGGCCAGCTGGCGTCGAAAATTGCACGGATGAGGAAGGGGTCTGGGCATGCTGCGTAACTTTCCCCCTGAGTGGGTACTGCAACCTTCACCCAGTGCACGGGGGCGGGTCGATTTGCCCGGCAGCAAGAGTCTCTCGAACCGTTACCTGCTCCTGGCCGCGCTGTGCAGCGGGGTGACCGAGCTTCATGGCTTGCTCGAGTCCGACGACACCGCGGTCATGTTGGATTCGCTCGAGCATCTTGGTGTTCGGCTTGAGCGCCCAGTGCCCGAGGTCTTAAAAGTTTGGGGAGTGGCAGGCGCGTTTCCCAGGCTTTCTGCCGAACTGTTCGTTGGGAACTCGGGGCTGACGATTCGAACCCTGGTCCCAGCGGTTGCGGCTTCACTATCCGCGAGCACGGATCCGCAGGCCGCGAATGGCACAGTGATTTTGTCTGGGGTTCCCCGCATGCACGAGCGCCCCATTGCCGACTTGGTCGATGGTTTGTTGGCTCTTGGGGCGAAGATTGAATACCTGGGCGCACCGGGCTATCCGCCATTGCGGCTCAGCCATTCAGTGCTGCGCGCTGATCCGGTTCGGATCCGGGGTGACACGTCGAGCCAGTTCCTGACGGGTTTACTTCAGGCCGCTCCGCTGGTCCTCGGTTCAGGGCCTGGCGCAACATCGCAATCCCTCGTGATTGAGATCGAAGGCGATCTGATCAGTCAGCCCTACGTTGGAATCACCCTCGCCTTAATGGCCCGATTTGGGGTTCAGGTAGAACGCGCGGGATGGGCGCGCTTTGAGGTCCGAGGTGGCCAAAGCTACCGTTCGCCAGGCCCGATTACGGTCGAGGGCGACGCCTCAAGCGCCTCGTATTTTTTGGCGGCGGGTGCAATTGGAGGCGGCCCAGTCCGCGTTTGCGGCGTCGGGCGCGCCAGTGTTCAGGGCGACGTTGCTTTCGCTCATGCACTCGAAAAAATGGGTGCCCAGATCGCGTGGGGACCCGACTGGATCGAAGCGCAGGCGCCAGCAAACGGGCGGCATTTGCACGGGATTGAGCTCGATTGTGTCGAGATTCCAGATGCGGCGATGACACTGGCGGCCTGCGCATTACACGCTGAGGGAACAACACTCCTGCGCGGGATCGGATCCTGGCGAGTCAAGGAGACCGACCGTATCGCGGCGATGGCGACCGAATTGCGCAAGCTCGGCGCCCGCGTGGATGAGGGGCCCGATTGGCTTCGTATTGATCCCCCGACCGTCTTGGCCGCCGCATCTGTTGCGACCTACGATGATCATCGAATGGCGATGTGCCTCTCGCTGGCCTCTCTTTCCAGCGGGCTGCGCGCCGGCGTTGCCGTGACGGTCATGGAGCCCTCGTGCGTGGCCAAGACCTTTCCGGATTTCTTCGATCGGCTGGCCGCGATCACCCAACCGCTGAGTTCGTCAGGCAGCGAGGTGCCCGTGCTGACCATCGATGGGCCCACTGCGAGTGGCAAGGGGACCGTGGCGGCCGCCATTGCGATTCAGTTGGGGTGGCACCTCTTGGACAGTGGCGCGCTTTATCGGGTAACTGCTCTGGCTGCTCGGCAAGCAGGGGTTGATTGGGCCGACGAGGCCGCTATGGCAAGGATTGCTCAAGGTCTGCCGGTCCGTTTTGATGCGGCGGGTTCAATTGTCCTCAATGGTCAAGACGTGTCGACCGCAATTCGCCACGAGTCGATTGGAGAGGGTGCTTCCAGAGTCGCCGCATTGCCTGCCGTTCGGGCCGCGTTGCTGGAGCGCCAGCGCGCGTTCCGAATCGCGCCAGGCTTGGTCGCGGACGGCCGCGATATGGGGACGGTGGTCTTCCC
>RFVZ01000398.1 GCA_009922405.1 Betaproteobacteria bacterium | reverse complement strand
AGGTAATCAAATTACTTGCTAATAGCAATATTAAATTGACTATGGTCGATAGAGTTGCACCGGAGGGAATTCGTCTCTCCAAGCGCTTAGCCGATCAGGGTCTGGCGTCGCGGCGCGAAGCCGATACCTGGATCGAGGCCGGCTGGGTCTTGGTCGACGGCCGGCCTGCCATATTGGGCCAACGGGTGCAGCCGCACCAGCGGGTTGAGATCGATCCCGCCGCCCGCAAGCAGCAGGCGCAGCGGGTCACCATTCTCTTAAATAAGCCGATCGGATACGTTAGCGCCCAGGCCGAGGATGGTTACCAGCCTGCCTCGGTTCTGATTACCGGGCCCAATCGCTGGGCGAATGATCGGGGAATGCAATATCACCCCGGGCATTCACGACACCTTGCGCCTGCGGGGCGGCTCGATATTGATTCGACGGGTTTGCTGGTGCTGACTCAGGATGGCCGCATGGCCCGGCATCTGATTGGCGAAGACAGCCAAGTCGAAAAAGAGTACCTGGTCCGCGTCGAGCCGCTGGTCCATGGTCGTGTGCCATTGCCCGACGCACTCAAGCGCTTGCAGCTTGGGTTAAGCCTCGATGGGGTGGCACTCAAGCCCGCCAAGGTCAGCTGGCAAAACGAAGAACAGTTGCGATTCGTGCTGCGCGAGGGCCGTAAGCGTCAGATCCGGCGAATGTGCGAACTGGTGGGCTTTAGGGTCACGGCGCTCAAGCGCGTACGCATCGGCAGTGTGGTTCTGGGCGGCCTGCCGCTCGGGCAGTGGCGTTATCTGCGCGGTGACGAAAGGATCTAGGCGGCTTCTCCCCAGAGCGTCGATTTCAAACGCTGTTTAACGAATAGTCGATAGTCAAAGGTGCGTGATCGCTGAAGCGCGAATCCGTATGAATCGACGCGGCCTGCGCACACGCCGCGATGCCGGGAGTGGCGATCTGATAGTCGAGTCGCCAACCCACATTCTTTGCCCAGGCCTGCCCTCTGTTGCTCCACCAGGTATAGCGCTCGGGGTTGGGGTCGATCCGGCGAAACACGTCGACGTAGCCGATCTCGTCAAAAACCCGCGTCAGCCAGGCTCGTTCTTCCGGCAGAAACCCGGAGTTCTTTTGATTACTTTTCCAGTTTCGAAGATCAATCGCCTGGTGCGCAATATTCCAGTCGCCACAAACAATCACCTCGCGGCCACTTGCGCGTAGCTGTGCCAAATGGGGCAACAAAATATCCATAAAGCGGAATTTGGCCTGTTGCCGCTCGTCGGAACTCGATCCCGACGGGAGATAGAGCGACACGACGCAGAACGGGCCGAAATCGGCCTCGATCACTCGACCCTCAGCGTCGAACTCCGCGTTCCCGATGCCATGTCGAACCGATCGCGGCTGGTGTCGCGCATAGAGCCCAACCCCTGAATAGCCCTTTTGTTGCGCGTAATGGAATTGACCTTCGAGTGGCGAGCCACCGGCGGCACACGGGATTGAGCGCAGGCCCCCGTCGAGATCGCTGTCATGTGCCTTAAGCTCCTGTACCGCAATCACGTCGGCACCGTGGGCCGAGGCCCATTCGATGAAACCCTTGCGAGCGGCCGAGCGGATGCCGTTCAAATTGAGCGAAACGATTCGAAGTCGATTGGCCAAGCTCGGCGTGGTTGGGGCGGTGGACATCTCGGGCATGGTGGGATGATGACGGAAAATCCATATTCTCCCTGAAGGACCACCGACCATGAGTACGATCCCAGAATCTCGTATGAATGCCAGCGCCGATGCCAGCGCCGATGCCAGCGCCGATGTAATCGCCAGCGCGGCTGAACGCTTGGCCTTTATTCGCTTCGCGATCGAAGCCGGGGTTCTGCGCTTCGGCGAATTTCGTACCAAGGCCGGCCGCCTGAGCCCGTATTTTTTTAATGCGGGACTTTTTAACGATGGTACCCGCCTTGGGCAACTAGCCGGCTTTTATGCCCGGGCGCTGGCGCGGGCCGAGAGCGAGAAGCGC
>RFVZ01000397.1 GCA_009922405.1 Betaproteobacteria bacterium | reverse complement strand
CATCGAAGACCACGAAGTGCTGAACGATTTACTGATGCGCCGCAGGCTCAGCGTGGGCACCGTCGATTCGTTTCAGGGCCAAGAGCGCGACATCATTGCCATCTCATTGACGCGCAGCAACCCCCTGGGCGAGATCGGATTCCTGTCCGACATTCGCCGCATGAACGTGGCCATGACCCGGGCACGGCGCAAGTTGTTACTGGTGGGTGATTCGTCCACGCTTTGTTGCAATCCGTTCTTTGTGGACTTGCTGGCATATGTGAAACGCGTAGGAGGCTATTGCAAGTGTGGCGCGGCGAACCCAGTTCAGTAGCGTCTACAAGGTGCTCGTACAAGTCCGGGTCATTGCACGGGCTGAAACACCAACTCGATCGCGTATTCCGTCGCCAGGAAACCAGTTTGTTGGAACCAAAGCGTCATGGGCCCTGCAGTCAATTGCCCGGAAGCGACGTCCTGAAGCACGTTCCGCTTGAGGTCTTGCGGCCCCATGTGGCCGTAAGTCAGCATCCGAGTCACGTCGGTACCAGCATCGAAGGTCGGGGCCCGCTGCACGGCAAAAAAAGCCACCTGATCGTCAGAGACATAGTTGATCAGTCGCAGCGCTTGCAATGTCATACCAACTGGAATGTCCCAGCGGATGTAGTCGGCATCCCCGCGGACCACTGACCCGTGGAGCACCACCGTTCGAGCCTGCTGCAAGGACAGTAAACTGGGCTGCAAAGCGTTGCCTGAGGCTTCGTGCCATGTTGTGCTGTTCGGCTCCTGAAGGTTGATCCGTTCCACTGGCGACAAGTTGCCGGCCAGGTCCACCTGCCGGAGCCAAAGTGTCGGCAAGGCATTACCCATGATCGCCAGGCGGTCTCCGGTTCCCTGCAACCACGTGCGCTGGTTATCGACCGAGTACTCCCAACGTCCCCGATCCTCGACCGCGGCAATTCGCACCAACCGGGTCAGGTCCTGGGAGAGCACCGCCGTTTGAACAGGGGGTGGCGGCATGGTGTCTAAGACGCAACTCACCACGACGATATCTGAGGTGTTTCCCAAGTCGTCGCGGGCGCGGACCCAGATGGTTTTGGCCCCATCCCCTTGGACATCAAAAAAATCGCCCTGGCCCCGGATCCAGGTATTACCCATGTTGAAGGAATACTCCCAGCCGACCGGGGTTCGAACGTCCCATTTGCCAATGCTGGTTACGCCGTCGTTCACATTCAAGCCCGTATCGCTGAAAGAGAGCACGGGCTTCGCGAGAAAATTGGTGGGTTGGTCGGGTCTTGGTGGCACAACGTCCGCGTACTGGCTGCCCACAGGGTTTGATGCTTGAGGGTTGGCGCCAACACCGCTACCGCCAGCACCACCAACATCTCCGTCGCCACCGCCACAAGCAACCAGGCACATGGCCGACATTGCAGCGACGATTGGCCGAGCGGCGAGAGACAGTCGCATCGAAGACACCGCTTGAACCCCTTTTGTATCGATGCAACTGCCATCGGATGACCGTTTGGTGGAACGTGGGGAGTTCGGCTTACAAATGTCGCAGCCCGTATGCTCAACTGCTGATTCCGTAGCTCCACCCTCTTTGGATGGGCAGACGCGGTCGGCGAGCCAATGACGATTCCACGACGGAACTACGCCCGTAAAACGTTAAGAGCACATATGGAGAAAAAATTGATTCGCGATACGTCGCTCAGTCGCACTCTAGCGATCGCCGCGGTCTGTGCGGTATTCATCTTGGCGGGTTGCGGCAATAGCCTGCAAAGCGAGCCTGCGGAACACCGCTCCAACAGCCGCGAGCAGGCTCTTGCAGCGGCGATTGGCGCGCCAGACCCCAGTCGCTTTGAGGCGCGGGACTTGCAATGGACCGACACCTTACGACCAGATGGACCCAGGGAAGTGCTGGCTCGTTTTTACCTGCCATTACTTGTGAAGGGCTCTGAAAATGTGGCTGCCAGCCCGCCCGTCCCGTTGGTCGTTTTCTCTCATGGCATCGGTGGCTCGCGTGAGGGTTACTC
>RFVZ01000396.1 GCA_009922405.1 Betaproteobacteria bacterium | reverse complement strand
TCAAGCCGACGGGGCTGCCGGAGTTCACGGATTGGACAGAGGTCGGCATTCCCCTGCCCTACGATCCTGAGCTCCTTGAGGCCAGGAACGTGTTCATGGCTCAGATTGCCACGCAGTGGGACGTGCCGGTGGATAAGTGGCCGCGGCCCACGGGAGCCACCGGCGCATGAGCATGCTAGACGCTGGCCGGAATCCGCTCGGTGCTGGTCTATCGGGATCGATGGGGATCCCGATGCGGATCAACTTCGACTTCTTTTTCGACCGGGCGAGTGTGCAGGCGTCGCTCGACAAGGCAATCTACCGTGGGCTGTATCGGGCTGGTTCGGTGGTGATGCAGATCAGTCGAAGGTCGATCAAGAAGATGGGCATGGCGAAGCCGACACTCAAGGTGATGCGAGCCAACCCTAACGCGACACTCAGGCAGCTGCTCGCCAGAAACGACATCAGCACCAGGACAAAAAGGAAGATTTCGGACAGGTTGTTTGAGATTCGCTTTAAGCCACCATCGCAGCCAGGCACTCCACCTCACACTCACGCGGGCACAATTCGCCGCTCAATAACCTATCAATATGACCCATCGACTGAGTCTGTTGTTGTCGGTGCTTTCATGGACGGTGCGCCATATATCGCAAGCTTGCACGAGCACGGCGGCACCCAGCAGATGGCGGCCTGGGCGTGGATTCCGCGGTATGACCGCGGCTACAAGGGCATCCTTGCTTGGTATCGCGTCGGCAAGGGTCCGAAGAGCAAGGCAAACTGGCAGATCACCAGCTTCCGCAAGACGTTCCCGTACCCGCCGCGCCCGTTCATGTTCCCTGCCATGCTTGAGGGCGTGAGGCGCGGCAGGATCGCACAAGAGTTCGCCGGCCGCTTCCGCAGTGGGTGATCAACCGTTCAGGTATACTGACGGTAGGTGCTTTCCCCACGCGAGGAATACATGGCCACCACCATTCAGCTTGGCAAAAACACGACGATCTCTGGGCTCACAGGCGTTCAAGACGTCTCCATGACGATTGAGGCCGAGAAGGTCGACGCCACGACCAAGGGCAGCACGGGGGTCTACAAACGAACCGTCGCCGGCCTGCAGTCGCGAACGCTTGAGGCCACCGTGCTCGGCGACTCAACGCAGTCCTACGGCAAGGCCGTGGCCGTCACCGTCACGCCCAGCGGCGGAACTGCATTTGCCATCACTGGTGTTGTCACCAGCGCCAAGCGCACGCAACCAATCGGCGGGGCCGAGGCCGTCAGCATCACGATCAAGCCTGGCGTGGCTCTCGACTCCGGCGACCAGGTCACCGTCTAAGTTTTCCAACACGAGGACCACATGGCCAAGTACAAGCTCGGTAAGCTCGCGCTCATCACTGCCCCAGGCGTAATTCTCGACGACGTCATTGACGTCGATCTGAACGCAAGCGGCGACGAGGTGGATATCACTGTGTTCGGTGATACCGAAAAGCAGATCGGCTGCGGGCTGCTTGACGTCACCGTCGAGGTGACCGCGACGAACCACTCGGCCACCGTAGGGGCCACCGGACCCATTACGGTTGGCGGAATGACTGCCGTCGGTTGCGTGGTCGTCGACGTCAAGAACAAGGTAAGCCCGAAGGGGCGGCACGAGTACACAATCAGCTACGCACCGACTGTGTCCTGACGCAGAGGTGACCTGTGGCCAAGGTCCGCCTCGCCAGGAAGCAATCGATCAGCGCGGACGGCGTTGTGCTATTGGGCACACGCGATTTTGATGTTGAGCTAGAGCTCGACACTGTCGACGTCACGCGGTGGGATTCTGCGGCACGCGGTGAGCTCACGCTCACCGAGATGAACACGATCACGCTGCAGATTTACCACGCTGAAGACGTGCGGCGGTTCATGGCGAAGTGGAACAAGTTTCCGCCGCAGCCGGTGACTATTTCGGTCGACGGTGCTACGGCGAAGTTTCTGGTGCACAAGGTGAAGCTGTTTGGCCAGTTCAGCGGCGTGCTGGCGTACGAGGTTGTCCTAAAGCTCTGG
>RFVZ01000395.1 GCA_009922405.1 Betaproteobacteria bacterium | reverse complement strand
TTTCGGGATTGTTCCCTCACCTTGGACGAAGTCGAGCAAAAGCTGGAGTTCAACCGGGTGAGTTAAGTTGCAACAAGTATCAATTTTCGCCCAGTATGTCGATCGCGGCGCTCCTCAAGTAACCGCACAAAGGGGCTTCGCTACGCGACCTGAGTGATACCCAACCGAACTTCGCTGTCGCATTCAATGCAGGCGACATCTTGAGCGCCCGCAAATCAGGAGCTAAGGACCTCACCGCCACCAGAATGGTGTCGGTCGAGCGAGCCACATCCACCAAGCTCGCAATCTCTTCACAACGCAAATTAACCAAGACGTCCGGGTGTGCGTCTGGCCCATAGCGATCCACGAGGATTCGGGCCACCTCGTCACTCAACGGGGTCGATGCGACCGGAAACTCCTTGACCCTGGCAAGTGTCACTTGTGGTTCGTTGCCGAGGGGATGGCCTTCGCGGCACATAAAGGCGCCTGGCATCTCACACAACGTTTGGACCACGAGATCGCTGGAGGGATTGAGCGATCGAATATCCAACACGAGCGCATCCAGGCGCCGATCGCGCAACGCATGAACGAGCAACGATGTGGACCCTCGAGCAATTTCTAAATGGCCCCGTGGATAGTTCGTTGCCATGTGGGTCAGCAGCGGCGTCATCAATAAGGCACCAGGACCCGACCCCAATCCAATGCTGACCTTACCGGTTTGACCGCTGAGCAATTGCTGCCCGATTTGCTTCAGATTGTTGGCACGATCAACCAACTCTCGGGCTTGAACATAGATCTGTTGCCCAAACGCCGTCAGGTCGATTCGACGCCCAACCCTGTCAAATAGCTGGTGGCCCAACTCATCTTCAATTGTTTTGATGCTGCGGCTCAACGCTGGTTGGCTCAGATGCAACTTGATCGCAGATTTGCTGAACGACCCAGTATTGGCGAGCTCAAGGAAATGTCTCAGTTGAACCAAGGTCATCGAATGTCCAATCTATGCATTCAGGTTATTGATACCTAAATTATTATGCATTAGACACACCCGCGCGGGCTTCTTAAGATGGAGAGACCACAAAGAGGAGACAAGACATGGACTTCAGCCGCCGCCATCTTCTAGGACTGCTCACCGCCATGAGCAGCGTGTTCATCAGCACTACTTCACAAGCAAACACTTACCCCAGCAAGCCCGTCACATTGATGGTGCCCTACCCCGTGGGCGGCCTCTCTGACGTCATTGCCCGTACGGTCAACAGCACCTTGTCCAAGAACTTCGGACAACCGGTCATCGTCGACAACTTAGGCGGTGGCAGTGGTTCGATTGCCGCAGCCAAAGTGCTCAATTCGCCCGCTGACGGACAGATCATTTTTCAAGGCTCGCCCAACGAATTGATCTTGGCTCCACTGGCCATTTCTGCCGTGAAGTTCAAGAGCGAGGATTTCCGCTTGGTGCAAATGATCGCCACGGCACAAATTGTATTTTTGGCGCGCAAAGATTTACCGGTGAGCTCGGTGGATGAATTCTTGGCCTACGCCAAAAAAGAAGCGCAAGCGGGCCGCCCTATCACCTACGCCAGCGTGGGGCCAGGCAGTTTTTATCACCTGCTGGGTGAGCACTTGTCCAAAGTCACCGACATTCCTATGACCCATGTTCCCTACAAAGGCGCTGCGCCGGCAAATCAAGATTTGTTGGGCGGCCAAGTGGACATCTTCCTTGCTCCATTCGGCAAAATCTACGATGAGCTGAATAAGCAAGGCAAGCTTAAAGTGCTGGCGATGCTCAACAACGAGCGCTTGGAGTCGGTCAAAGATTACCCAGCGATCAGCGAAAGCAAATCACTCAAGAATTTCACCTTCACGATTTGGACCGGTTATTTTGTGAAGAAAGAAACGCCGGAAGCGGTGGTACAAGTCATTCACAAAGCGATCACCGACTCCTTGTCGGATCCAGTTGTGCGCAATGGCTTAGAAGCCAACAGCCAATTGGTCGCCAAGCCCCTGTCCTTGCAAGCGGTCGACAAAGCTTATGTT
>RFVZ01000394.1 GCA_009922405.1 Betaproteobacteria bacterium | reverse complement strand
ATGGCTGTATAACTTCATACACAGCAAACATTACCCAACCTGCTGCTGCACTCTCGATGCTCTCTGTAGACACAAACATCTTGTGTTATGCCCAAAATACAGGAAGCATTGACCTCTCTGTCTTTGGAGGGGTAGCGCCTTACACCTATGTATGGTCAAACAGTGCTTCCACTCAAGATCTCCAAGGCGTACCTGCCGGTGTCTATTCCGTGGTCCTTACCGATGCCAATGGATGTCAAGCCAATTTTAGCACCCAACTGTCCCAACCCAACGCTCCCATTTCTTCTTCTGTTGCAACCACCAACGTGCTTTGTTTTGGTCAAAGTACAGGAGCTGTTAATCTATCTGTAGGTGGAGGAAGTGCACCTTATACCTATCTATGGTCCAATGGGGCTACTTCACAAGACATCAATGCTTTGCCTGTTGGCTTTTACACCGTAGCCATTACCGATGCCAATGGTTGTACACACAATACTTTTGCAAACATCTACCAACCTGCTTTACCCATCAACGTTACTGCCAACCTTACACCGGTTTCTTGTTTTGGACTCAACGATGGTGCAATCTCTGTGGTGGTATCTGGAGGCGTACCTTCCTATTTCTTGAATTGGTCCAATGGACAAACGACAAACACCATCAACAACCTTTCAACCGGATTCTTTGCCCTTCAAGTTACCGATTTCAATGGCTGTACTTCTCAATGGAACTATAACCTTACACAGCCTGCAGGTCCCCTCTTGCTTACCACTGCAACTACACCGGCGGCTTGTTTCAATGGAAACAATGGAACCATTAATTTAACGCCTGTAGGAGGAACCCTCCCTTATGCCTATTTATGGTCCAATGGGGCTGCAACACAAGATGTCAACTCACTCGTTGCAGGTCCTTATTCGGTTTTGGTTACCGATGCCAATGGGTGTACGGCCAGCATTGCTGACACGGTGCATCAACCGCAAGCCTTTACTTCTGCTGCTGTCTTACAAAACATCAATTGTTATAGCCAAAACACTGGAGCCATTGACGTATCTGTTAACGGAGGAACCGCTCCTTACACCTACCTTTGGAACAATGCTGCCACAACACAAGACCTTAACAACATCCTTGCGGGGACCTATTCCGTTGCCATCACAGATGCTAACAATTGTGTGATTACAAACTCCTTTGTCCTTACACAACCCCTTATTCCCACAACCACTTCGGTGGCGCTTACCCAACCTTCTTGTTTTGGCACAGCTGATGGAAGCATAAACCTTAGCGTCACTTCTGGAAATGCATCCCTCTCCTATCTTTGGTCCAACAACCAAACCACGCAGGATCTCAACAACATCCCTTCTGGTTTCTACAGCGTCACCATTACAGACAACTTGGGATGTGTAGATACCCTTTCGATGTTCTTAACCCAGCCAGATACCCTCGGTATTTCTGCCATACTAACCAATCCTTCCTGTGTAGCCACAAACAATGGTGTGGTGGACATCACTGTAACAGGAGGTACCGCTCCGTATTCTTTTGTTTGGCTCTCTGGGCAAAATACAGAAGACATTGCGAACCTCACGCAAGGAACCTATTTTGTCTTGGTTACAGATGCCAATGGGTGCTCTAAAACAGCAAGCTTCACCCTCACTGATCCAACACCTATTTCTGCCTCATATACCTTTACACAACCTACATGTCATGGGGGAACCAACGCAACCGTTGACGTAACGGTGGTGGGAGGAAATGCGCCTTATTCTTACAATTGGTTTTCTGGACAAACCTCACAGGACCTTGTAAATGTACCTGCTGGAAATGATACCCTTTTCATCGTTGACTTTAACAACTGTCCACATGCTTTGCCAATCACGGTCACACAACCAGATTCAATTCAACTCAATTTCAACGTTACAAACATTGCTTGTTTTGGAAACCTTTCTGGGGCCATTGACCTTACCGTTACAGGAGGTACGCCAGGGTACACATACCTTTGGTCTAACACTGCTACAACACAAGACTTAGCCAATTTGAACATCGG
>RFVZ01000393.1 GCA_009922405.1 Betaproteobacteria bacterium | reverse complement strand
TTTTTATTCAATGAAACATCACTTATTACAGTTAATCTAGAATTGAATGAAACATCACCACCAACAAAGAGTCGTTGATTGATTGTTGTATCATTTCCAATAACAACTCGTTGATTCACTGAAATATCTTGTCCAACAAAGAGACGACCATTCAATGAAACATCTTCAGTAATAATCAATGAATAATTGGAAACAGTTGTATTGATAATACTGTTGTTGGTGTAATTGTTAACATTCAATCTACCATATATTGTAAGATCATTACCCACAAACAATCGTTGATTCATAGAAACATCACTATTCAATATGGTTGTTCCAAATACTTGGAAATTTTTATTGAATGAAACATCGTTCAATACAGAAAGACGTGAGTTTATAGATACATCGTTTTGTATATAGAGACGTGAATTCATAAAAACATCGCTTAATATTGAGAGACGAGAATTCATAGAGACATCTCCAGCAACATAGAGTCGTTGACTCATTGATACGTCACTTAATACAGATAGACGACTATTGAAAGAAACATCTCCAGCAACATAGAGTCGTTGACTCATTGATACGTCACTTAATACAGATAGACGACTATTGAAAGAAACATCCCCGGCTACATAAAGACGTTGACTCATTGATACGTCGTTCAATACTGATAATTTAGAATTTAAAGAAACATCTCCAGCTACATAGAGACGTTGACTCATTGACACATCACTTAATACGGATAGACGTGAATTTATAGATGCATCACCTTGAATATAAAGATTACGGCTCATGGATACATCACTCAATACTGACAATCTAGAATTCAAAGAAACATCTCCGGCTACGTAAACACGTGTACTGAATATATTATCATTCAATGTGTAGAGGCGCGAATTGATCAATACATCTCCTACTACAAATAAACGTTGGCTCATCGATACGTCGTTCAAAATAGATAGACGACTGTTGAAAGAAACATCTCCGGCTACATACAGACGTTGACTCAATGATACATCACTCAACACCGATAAGCGTGAATTCATTGATACATCCCCGGCTACATAAAGTCGTTGACTCAATGACACATCACTTAATACGGATAAACGTGAATTTATTGATACGTCTCCAGCTATAAAAAGCCGTTGACTCATGGATACATCACTCAATACTGACAATCTAGAATTCAAAGAAACATCTCCGGCTATGTAAACACGTGTATTGAATATTGTGTCATTCAATGTATAGAGACGTGAATTGATCAATACATCTCCTACTACAAACAAACGTTGACTTATAGATACGTCGTTCAAAATAGATAGACGACTGTTCAAAGAAACATCCCCCGCTACATACAGACGTTGACTCATAGACACATCACTCAATACTGACAATCTAGAATTCAAAGAAACATCCCCGGCTACATACAGACGTTGACTCATTGACACATCACTTAGTACCGATAAGCGTGAATTCATGGATACATCTCCTCCTACATACAGACGTTGACTCATTGACACATCACTTAATACCGATAAGCGTGAATTCATGGATACATCTCCAGCTATAAAAAGTCGTTGACTCATAGAAACATCACTCAATACTGACAATCTAGAATTCAAAGAAACATCTCCTTGTACAAAAACACGTGTATTGAATATTGTGTCATTCAATGTATAGAGACGTGAATTGATCAATACATCTCCTACTACAAACAAACGTTGACTCATTGATACGTCGTTCAAAATAGATAGACGACTATTCAAAGAAACATCCCCGGCTACATACAGACGTTGACTCATTGATACGTCACTCAATACTGACAATCTAGAATTCAAAGAAACATCCCCGGATACATACAGACGTTGACTCATTGACACATCATTCAATACTGATAATCTAGAATTCATGGATACATCTCCTCCTACATAAAGTCGTTGACTCATTGACACATCACTCAACACTGACAACCGAGAATTCATGGATACATCTCCAGCTATAAAAAGTCGTTGACTCATGGATACATCACTTAGTACCGATAAGCGTGAATTCA
>RFVZ01000392.1 GCA_009922405.1 Betaproteobacteria bacterium | reverse complement strand
GGAACGACGCTGCAATTCCATCCCAGGGATGCAAACGGCGCAAGCTAAAATTGTGATCGAAACGGTGCTTTTGTGCGCCGGACAGCCGCTCAACATCGCGGCTCTTCAGCGTTTGTTTGTCGATTCGGAAGCCGAAGAGGCGAGTGCTCCATCGCCAGACACGATTCGGTCATTGCTCGAAACTCTCCGGGAAGACTGGCGCGATCGGGGCCTTGAATTAACCTCGGTCGCGAGTGGATGGCGTTTTCAGACCCGCGCTGAGATGACTCCGTGGCTCGAACGGTTACGCCCCGAGAAGCCGCCTCGTTACTCGCGGGCCGTCTTGGAGACGCTGGCGGTGATCGCTTATCGTCAACCCGTGACCCGGGGCGACATCGAGGCGATTCGGGGAGTGACCGTGGCGACGACCGTGGTCCGTACGCTTGAGGAGCGCGGCTGGATCGAATCGGTTGGGCACCGCGATGTCCCCGGGCGGCCGATGCTCCTAGCGACCACGCGCTTGTTTCTGGATGATTTTGGGCTCCGCGCGCTCGATCAATTGCCGCCGCTAGAGCCATTGGATGGCGGCGTGCCTCAACTTGAGGCCCCAATTAATTTGTTTTCTCCCGTTGAATCTTCGCCAGGATCTGAATGAGTTCTCCGCCTGATCACGATCACGATTCTCGCGATCAAATCCGCAGTCCTGAATCGGGAGCGGAACCCAACGAGCTCCGCCGGCCGGGTAGTCGGTCCCCTTTCCGGAGACGACGTTCGGGCAGGCGTCCGGAGGGTCAGGATCAGAACCAGAACCAGAATCAGAGGCTGGATGCGGGAACTCCACCGGTTTTTGGGGCGGATGGGGTGGGCATTGAGGGCTCATCTGGTCACGAGGTTCCCGAGGGTCACGAGGGTCGGATCGCCCACGAGGGCCGAGAGGGGCAAGAGGGCTCACTGGCACACGAGGGGCGGCCTGATGGGTTCGACGTGGGGGCCGAATTTTCCCCGGGTGGACCGCCGGGACGTAGACGCGGCCGGGGTCCACGAACTCCGCGACCGGACCTAGACGTGCCAGAGGAAGAGCGCATTCCAAGCTGGCCAGTGCAGGCTGCGGTGGGCCTGGATGCCGGCGATCCGCGGCGCCGCTTACCTCGACATATTCGTCCGTTGCCCGATGATGATTCGCCCAAATTGCATAAAGTTCTGGCGGAATCGGGTATCGGTTCGCGTCGAGACATGGAGGAGCTGATCCTCGCCGGTCGGGTATCGGTCAATGGCGAACCAGCGCACGTGGGACAGCGGATTGGTCCGATGGATCTGATCCGGATCAACGGACGTCCGTTGCGCCGTAAACCCACCGGTTCGGTGCCTCGTGTCTTGCTTTATCACAAACCTGCGGGCGAAGTGGTGACGCGCGAAGATCCCGAACACCGCCCCTTGGTGTTCGAGCGCCTGCCCAAACCGCGCGGCGGCCGTTGGGTTGCAGTGGGTCGGCTGGATCTGAATACAGAAGGTTTGCTGATCTTCACGACCTCTGGAGACATTGCGAATCGGCTGATGCACCCACGCTATGGCTGGGAGCGCGAGTACGCGGTTCGTATTCTCGGTCGGGTCGATGAGGGCGCTCGTCAGCAACTTTTGAATGGCGTTGAACTGGACGATGGACCAGCAGCATTTTCTGTGGTCTCCGAAATCGGTGGGACGGGGGCCAATTGTTGGTACCGGGTGGTGATTTCAGAAGGCCGCAACCGCGAGGTTCGGCGCCTTTTTGATGCGGTTGGGCTGACAGTCAGCCGATTGGTACGCGTACGTTTTGGTCCGGTTGCGTTGCCGACCCGACTGCGTCGTGGGCGCTGGCTCGAACTTGAAGGCGCTGAGGTCTTGGCATTGCAGACCGCGATGCGCGAGAGCGATGCAGCACTGCGAGCAGCCGGCGTAGACCTCGAGCCCGAGACAGTTCGAGACGCTTCTTCAAATGAGAGTGATCACGACGACTGGGATGATCATGACGAAGATGAGCTGATTGACGACGATATCGGTAATCGACTTGATCCCTCGGAGGC
>RFVZ01000391.1 GCA_009922405.1 Betaproteobacteria bacterium | reverse complement strand
AATAAAAAACGATAATTCCCTTATACTGCAAGGGTTTAGCGGTCTTGTTTGCTGGAATTGCATCTGCGACAACAGGCAGCAAGGTTGGCTGGCTCAAGGCGCAGCTCGGGATTCACTGACACCGGCACAAGGTGATCGACTGTCGCGTCGAAGCCAATCAACTTCTTGGAACATAAATAACAAGTCCAATGGTCGCGGTTCAAGATAGTCAGGCGAACCTTGCGCCACTGATAGTCATAGGTTTGTGCATGGCCTTGTGGCTTGCGTGCGTAGCGTGGTATCTCGCAGGCTGGACACCTCGAGCCAGTAGTTGGAATACCACAACCAAGGCAGGGAACTCTAGACATCGTCTAAGTCATCGTCAACATCAGGCGACGGATGAAAGTCAATCTGGAATGGTTCAGTGCTGGTCGCTTCGTAAGTCTTTGAATACAGTTCGAACGCGGTTTCACTCATGCGTTTCAGCACTGACTCAATGCCGTCAAGTGTCGGGTTGCGGTTGTCGTCATCGAGTTCAACCATGATGTCATCGACTGTGATTGTGATCCTCATGATTTGCCCAACCGTTCGTCAAGTAGTTCGTCAACGATTGCCATGAACGCCGAACGATTCAGGCAAGTCTTTAAGGTTTCGACAAGATAGCTGAGTGCTTCGTCAATGTCTGCAATGGTGTCGCTTTCGGCGACTTTGATTCCAGCCATGACAACTCCAACAACACTCCATAAATGACAAGAACCCTGCCGATTATCGGTCAGGGTTCAAATTGTTTTCAGGCACTCGATTAGTGCTAGCACTAGCGTACCACATCGTTCGGACATAATTTGTCAAATCGTATTCGCTCGATAGTTGGTGGTGAACTCGGTGAAGTTGAACAACTGTCCTTTGCGTTCAATGCCGAAACTTTGCGCCACTCGGCGAGCATGGCGTTCGCTTATCCCAACCCAGATTGCAATGGATTCGATGTCGAGCCAAGCAACTCGGTTCGGATCACTCATCGCCACTGCCACCAGTCGTGCCGGTGTCCAATGTGTTTTGCATCGTGAGCAGGTCAACGACTCGGTCAAGTCATTGGATTCAACTGCCAACATCTTGTTGCAGTAAAGGTCGGGTTCATCTGGGTGCGGACTAGGGCAGGCTATTCGCCTGACTGGGTCGCGTTGGGTTCGGCTAGCGACTTGACCTTGCTTGTGCAGGGCAAGGATTTCATCGCAGTAGTCGCCAACCCAAGGCTGGTCGAGTGTCCAGTTCAGGTGCGCTAGGTGGAATGCGACGGTTGCCCCGACTTCGTCAGCTGTCGGTTCAAGGTAGGCAGGTGGTGTCAACTGGCGTTCCTCGCGGATTAGTTTCTCCCATTCCCACAACAGGTCGGTGATTGGTTTGCCTGTTATCCAGTCCAGGGCAGTGACATTGATGCCAATCACTGGTTCGCCTGTGTTTGTGCCTTGGCCGCCTCGGGTTGGCGCAAGATACTTGTGCGCCTCTTTGACTTGGATTGGCAGATCGGCAATGGCGCGTTGTAGTTGTCCGGCACAACCTTTGCAGAGAACTTGCTCGGTGGCTTTACGGCTGCAGTTGGAACACTTCATCAGAATGCTGGCCTTTCGGGGATGTCGTAGGTGTAGCGCGGTGGGAAGTATTCGGGCAGTTCGCTGGTGGCTAGGGTTTTGTGTTGGTGTTGGGCGAGGATCAGTTGTCCGCTGGGTTTGGTGATGATTGCCGATTGGCTTCGATAGTGAGCGTACCAAGTCGGAGTGTTGCGGTGGATTGAGTAGGTTGCTTGTTTCGGGTGGGTGACTCGGTAGATGAGTTCCTCGGCTGGCGTGAGTAGTTCGGGGTCAAGAATTGTTTCGACTCCGTTGACGAGTAGTCGCCAGACTCGACTGCCACATTTTCGGCATTTGGATGGCTGGGCTTGGTCGCTGATTGCTGACTGTTTGAAATAGGTTGGTCGGTCGGTCGGTCGGTCGTTTCTCTTAACCATTAGTCTGACACCTGCCTATATAGGGCAGGTAAGTCTGACCTGTGGATAATAGGTCAGTC
>RFVZ01000040.1 GCA_009922405.1 Betaproteobacteria bacterium | reverse complement strand
GAATCAGGTCAAGCCTGCAATCGCCAGACCGGCTCGTATTCGCTGAAATAAGCCGCCAAGAGACGCATCAACTCTGGTCGGAGTGAGAGGATTCGAACCTCCGGCCTCTAAGTCCCGAACGGAGCGTTCTACAGGGCTGAACTACACCCCGCCTTGTTTTTGCATTCTCGTCAGCACCGCGCCAGGCGCGACTTCCGCGAAAATCCCAGCACGAGAGCTTATCAAATCGGATTGCAGGTGGAGGCTTGCAACTCAGACCGCCAGAGACGCTCATTGGAGTAATGGAGCCAGCGCTGGGTTGCGTTGGAGCTTACTTTCAGCGTCCCATCGGTCAACGGCCTGTTGCATGCTGAGCCTACTCTCAGGCGTGCCGCCGACAGCGCAAGAGATGCGGATTGCCATTTTAGCGGTCACGGCTTTCTCTTCGTGCAACACTCGTGAAACAGTTTGCTGGCTGACCATGAGCCGATTCGCCAACTCGGTCTGGGTCCAACCCAGTTCTGGCAAAACATCCTCTCGAAGCACAGCACCAGGGTGCGTCAGTTTGCGATTGGGGTTTCGTAGGGACGTCATCAGTAATGGCCCTCCAAATTGACGTTTACGGCGTCTTAACCGTCGAATTCAAAAGTGATCCGCCAGTTTCCCGAAACGGAAACCGCAAACTCTCCTTACCGATCACCAACGAGCGCATGGAACTTGAAGCCTGGAAAGTCCATGTCCCCCGCCTCTCTCGCTGCATCCAGCCGGACCAACATCCGTTCGATGGGCGATCCATGCTGAGCGGGCACGCCCTTGTAGCTACCCCTCGTAAAAAATTGCCCCTCACGGCTCCAGGGCATTTCGCTTGTTCCTGGTTTTCAAGTGTCCACATTCAAGTCGACAAACGGGACGTCAAGGCGTGCGGACTTGTTGAAAATACCCGTTCTGGCGTCTTTCATGGCCTAGATCGTCGTGGCATTGAGAATCAGGTGCTCAAACGGCAAGGGCTCAGCCCCAAGGACATCTCTGCCTGTCCTTTCAGAGGTGGCTCCTTTCGAACCCACCCCCGTCAGAGCAGCAACCAGTCGATCGAATTGATACCATTTTGGCCAACTAACTTGATGACCGCAGGCGCCAGGGTGGGTGACCGCAAGGCAAATCCCTGATACTGCCCGTTAGGAATTGGGCACCCAGTTAAATTCAGGGTTACGCCGATCGCACCAGCAACGACACTCTTTTCGTTTAGCGTTCCAGTCACCCCGCAACCCGATCCGCTACCCATCAGGTTCCCAGCGCTATCGATCGTGATCAAAAGCGCTTGGGTACCATTCACGAGAGTGCGGTAGGTTCCGGCCGCGTTCGCGAGCGTAAGGGCGGTCGTGGGCAAGCTGACTGCGCTGGAGGCGGCAATGCTCACAGTGATCGGACTCGCGGGTCGCGGCATGCGTTCCGCGACACCCCCGCGCACGCGATAGTAGGCCACCGTTGCCTTGGCGTCGTCCGCGTAAGCCAACATGAATCCGTCGCCATTCGCATCCAGGAACGATTCGGCATACGCCCCACCATCGGGATCACCGACCAGATACGCCGATGAAGCGCCCGGCGCCGCCTTCGTTGCAATGGTTGTATTGGCGGAAAAATCGCCCGCGGACTCGTTCGACGAACATCCAATCAGGGCCAAGATCAGCGTCGTGCCAGCCGATGCTGCGAGGGTCAGTCGTGGAAATCGCATGACGTTCGCCTTACTTCGCGATGTTTTGCAGCTTCAGGCGAAGGGCCGACTCGGCCGCACGACCAGCCTGGTGATTACCCTTGATCACCGAGATCGCGACTGCCCCGGCGAGCACGGCGTTTTGCTCTGAATTCGGGTCGGTGTCCTTAATCGATGAGAGCTTGGCAGGTACACCCGTCGTTGGAAGCCCCAGCGTGATACCGGGGAACTTAACTGACCCCAATCCGTAGCCCGCTGCGACCGGATCGGTCGAGAGGTCTTCGACAAAGAACGGCACCGCACTTGATGAGACACCGACCTGGGTAAATTTCAGCGGCAACGTACTTGCCTTGCCCGTATCGAAGTTGGGCGTATTCACGTTCAGCGCAACGCCAGATGGCAAAAGAGCGCCGCCAGCCACCGCCTTCTGTGCGATCAACTCCTTCAGGATCTTGACGACAATGTCGGCCACCTCATATTCCGGATCGGCGTCGACGAGCTTGTCGAAAGCTTTATAGGAACTGGGTTTAGCGGCACTGACGACGATGGCCGGAACCCCGCGGTTCAGGGCAATCAGACCCGCATTCACGGTGCCCGAACTGTTGTTAATCAAGCCCGTGTTGTTGCCGTAGTTCGGCCCCGACACGACCAGGTCGGCGACTGCGTTCCATTTCTTAAAACTAGCCACATCAAGGCAATACAGCGCGCTCGCGACCGGCGTGCTGTCAACGTAGTAGACATCGGTCAGACCGGGGACGAGTCCAACACCCGGCGCACCGGCCTTGATGAAGCCCGCCCGCGAATTCGCAGCCATCGGCGTTATGGGTTTCAGAAAGTCCAATTGACCACCAGTACCGCTTTTGTCCTGGGTCGATGCACAAACAATTGCGCTATGCCCGGCAGCGATCAGGCGCTGCTGCATCGCGATCACCGTTGATGCCTCAGCGCCGTCATCGTTCGTCACCACGATATTCAGTGCCGACACAGTGGACGCCGAAAATGCAATCGCAAGACCTAATGTGAATGTGGTGGATGTGCGCATAGACAGCTTCATACCGAACTCCTATCGAATTGCCGGCATTAGATTCGAGTGCTGTGACAGCCAGATGAATTCATCAGGACGACATGATCAGCACCTATGCTCCCTCGCGCTTTCAAAACCTTCTGGAGCCTATGATGATGAAACGTTCTATGCGCATATTGGCGCCGTTACTCCTACTGGGATTTGTGACCAGCTGTGGCAACGATGATCCTGTGACTGAAGAGATCAGCGTGAGCAGCCTGCGGCTCATCGGTCAGCAGATTCTCCCCCGCCGTGCCGAATTCTCAGCCACGGTTGTTGGCGGCCTGTCCGGCATTGACTACGACGCCAAGACCGACTCCTATTTCATTATTTCAGATGACCGCACCACGACTGATTCGCCCAATGCACCACGCTTTTACACGGCACGTTTGAGTTTCGACGCAAACAGCTTTAGTGGGCTCACCTTCCAGAGCGTGGTTAGTTTCAAGCAGCCGGACGGCACGGACTACCCAAAGGTTCCGGACCTCAAAGTCGCCGACCCGGAATCGATTCGTATTGATCCATTGAACGGCAATCTGGTGTGGGCCAGCGAAGGCGATCGCACGCTCACCAGCACCCCGGCGCGCGTCATCAACCCCTTCATTCGCGAAATTACAAAAGCTGGCCAGCACGTTCGCGAGTACGAATTGCCCTCGATCTTTGCGATGAGCTCATCAGATGTCGGGCCACGGGGCAATTTGACCCTGGAAGGCTTGGCTTTCTTACCCGATGGGAAGTCTTTGGCCGCAATTATGGAAGGGCCCCTCTTTCAGGACAGCGCGACGCCAACTCTGACCACCGGCGCTCAGTCGCGGATCACCGTTTTTGATCGGACCTCGGGAAAGGCCACGGCGCAATACGCCTATCCGATTGAAAAGGTTCAAGCGGCCCCAGTGCCCGCCGATCAATTCACCGTGAACGGCGCCACCGAGATTTTGGCCCTGAGTTCGACGCGGTTTCTGGTGCTTGAGCGCAGTTTTTCAGTTGGCGTGATTGGCAATCAAGTGCGTTTGTACGAGATCGATATCAGCAAGGCAACCAACGTGTTGACTGCCGCGAATCTCCAGGGCGCGACTGCGGTCACCAAGCGTCTGGTGCTGGATTTCGAAACGCTGAAAACGCAGCTGGGCGGAATTGCCAACCTCGAAGGGATCACCTTTGGACCCCGTCTCGCGAATGGCAAACGTTCGCTGGTGGTGATCGCAGACGACAATTTCCCCTTGGCCGACTCAGCCACCGATCGTAATCAGGTGATCGTTTTCGAAGTCCAACCCTAAGTGTGAACCAGGGTCTGGAGGGTTCACAAGGTGACGTTCAGACCCTCGTAGGCCAACGTGATGCCCAAGCCCTGGATCTGCCCAGCTTGGTCGGCGAGAAACGCGGCGAAGACCGCTTCGAGTTCGTCATCGCTGCGGGTGGGCAGATGGTGGGTGCAGTAAAGATGTTTAGCGCCCACCCGTTTAGCGAGCGCGAGCGCGCTCTCGAACGTACCGTGACCCCAACCGGCCTTGTACGAATATTCAGCCTCGGTATAGGTGCAGTCGACGATCAGCGCGTCCACTCCGTTCAGCGCACGATCGATCGCCACTGAGTGTTGATCGATCGCCACCTGATATTCGGCAAAAAGAAGCGTACGGGGAGCATGCGGGTTGAAGAAGGGCTCGTGATCACCTGTGAAAAACAGTGACTTCCCACCACATTCGATCCGATAACCGAAATTCGGGATCGGATGATTCATCAATACAGTTCTCACACGTGCGTCGGCAATGTCGAACGCCTCCGCATCGGTTAGCGTCCGAAAATCCAGCGCTGCAGCCAATTGAGCTTCCGAAATCGGAAAGTACGAATTCTGAAACTGGACCGCCAATACATGTTCAATACTGCGCCCTGTTCGATCCTCGGGGCCGCCGTAGACGTGGCACTGAGTTTGAGGATCGAATAGCGGCTCAAACATCGGCAACCCGTTGATATGGTCCCAATGGCTGTGCGTGATCAACAAATGGGCTTCGACGGACCCTAAGCCCTGCAGGCTCTCGCCCAGCGCAAAGATTCCCGAACCAGCGTCAAGGATCAGCAGAGCATTTTTGTCGGTGCGGACCTCGATACACGTGGTGTTGCCGCCATAACGAACGGTTCGGGGTCCTGGGGATGCAATTGACCCCCGGACCCCCCAAAACCTAAATTTCATCGCGTACGAGCCCTAGACAGACCCTCGCCGGACATCTGCAAAGTTCAATAAAGTGAAAGGTTCAGTGGGCCAAATAGTCGTGCAGGACGCGCCCATAGGGCAGGGTCATGTCGGTCACGATTTGCAGTCCACCGACCGTCTCGTAAACCGGCAGGTCACTCAGCGGGCAATTGACGGAGGGCGTCAGTTCGAGTCTCGCCCGCCCAGCCCAAGCGCCCTTGACCGCGATATCCGTAAAATTAATCCCGACCAATTGAGCAATCGCCGGTTTCCCGTTGATATCCGGAATCAGTTTCAAGGTGATTTGCGTGCGGTCCAGATGCAGATCCGCCGTATGATCGCGAGTAAATGTGTCGTGTTTGTAGACCATGCTGCCCGTTGCAACCTGCTGCTTTGCATATTCGAGCGTGCCGATCAACGTGTCGCCGTTTACATGCAAGGAGGCTTTGCCGTTTTTCATTGGATAGCCCCAGATCTCGCGGCCGCCGGCCAATGGCGGTGTGTTGTCCACATACATCTGACTGACAAAATTGCACTCCTCACCCCGGAAAGTACAGGGGATGATTTGGGCAACAGCCGAATAAGCACCAAAGCCTTCTCCGTCCGGCAGGTCGAGCCACTGAACCGAAACCGTGTCGCCCACGAGTTCGAGCGGTTCCGGCAATGCCTCACGCATGGCTTTTACGTCGGACTTATAACTGAGGATCATGTACTGCCGATTTGAAAACCGGTAAGGACCCCGCGGAAATGTCGGGCTTTGCAGCGGCATGGACGGCAAAGCGAGTACGTCAGCTTTCTTCATCGTTGGAACTCCTGAAAATTAACCCGCATGGTCTTTCACATAATCGAACAACACTCGTCCATGCGGGAGCGTCAGGTCTGCGATGAAGTGTTTTCCACCGATGATTCGCTTAATAGGCAGGTCCGCCACCGGCGCGTTGACATGGGGGATCAGTTGTAGCCGGGCGGGTGAAATCCAACTTCCCTTAACCGTAATATCCGTCAGGTTATAAGCGACCAATTGGCAAATCTTTGGGCTGCCATCAACATCCGGGATGATTTTGAGGTTGCACTGAGTCTTAGTCATTCCCTTTGCAGTCGCCTCAACACCGCCGGGCGAGCTTTGATACTTGAACCCCATCGTGCCCATAGCCACCAGTTGACCGGCGTACTGGAGCGTACCCGTCAAAGTGTCCGAAGCGACCTCAATCTTGGGGAGGGCGTATTTCTTGGGAAAACCCCAGATCTCGCGACCCGCGGAAATCGGTGGTTCATCGTCAAGGTACATCTGGGCGGTGAAATTGATCGGCTCGCCGTTGAAGGTGCAGGGAATCACGAGGCCGCTTTCGGTGTAGTCGCCGAAGCCTGAACTGTCAGGCATCCGGATCCACTCGTACAAAACATGACCCTCGGCGTTGGGTACCAAAGGCTCCGGCACGGCTTGACGCAACAAATCGTGATCAGTTTCGTAGGTAATGATCATGTATTCACGATCAACAAACCGATAGGGTCCCATGGGATAGCTAGGGCTAGCCGCCGGCATCGACGGCAAATTCAGGATTTGTTCAGGAGTCATGCCCTAACCTCAAAATGGTTCAAAGAAACTCTTTCTTCAGATCAACACTGGAACGCAGACCGATGTGTGCATAATTATCCTCCAGCCACTGAGTTGCACAGGCGCGACCACGGTCACGCAGCATGGTCAGGAATTCCCAGTCGCTTTCCATCTTGGTATCGGCGCGCAAATCGGCCATCGCAATGTCCGCCCGCACCGAATGAATAAACACATATTTCATCTGATCGAGGAATTCATCCTTAATCCAGCCCTCATCCATCAGTTTCTGCACAAAATGAACTGCACGCAATTCTTTAATCAAATTCGAATTAAAGGTAATTTCGTTCAGTCGATTGGCGATTTCTACCGAGGTCTTTGGCGGGCCCGGCCGCTCAATGGGATTGATATGCAGAATTACGACGTCCTGCGAATTGGTCTCGTAAAAGAGTGGGTACAGGACTGGATTACCCATGTAACCGCCGTCCCAGTAATGCTCACCTTCAATTTCCACTGCCTGGAAGACCTGTGGGAGACAGGCCGAGGCCAGAATGACCTCTGGGGTAATTTCACTGGTATGAAATACGCGGGCCTTCCCGGTGCGAACGTTCGTCGCACAGATGAATAGTTTTGTCTCGGCCCGGCGGTCCAGTTCATCAAAATCAACCTGCGATTCAAGGACCTCGCGCAAGGGGTTGTAATTTCCCGGATTGAGCTGATACGGTGAAAATTTACTAGAAAGCATTTTCATCGCGTCCGCAGCCATGTGCTTGAGCGTATTGCCACCCAAAAATGGATCCAGCGGGGTTGGCTTAATCGCGAAACGCTGCCCCGCGTCCGAAATTGCCTTCCAGAAGTTGTGCAAAGCCTCGCGCGCGCCATCATTGCCCTTAATCTTTCCGTACGCATAGACAACCGCGTTCATCGACCCTGCGCTCGTCCCGGAAATTCCCTCGATCGAGAGCCGTCCGTCCTCCAGGAATTTATCCATCACACCCCAGCCAAACGCGCCATGCGCGCCGCCGCCCTGAAGGGCGAGGTTGATGACTTTCCCCTCGGTCTCGTTGGTTGCTAGGGCCGCGCGGGGTTTTTTTGAAATTTTTTCAGTGCCCATCTGTCATCCTTTGGCGTGAGAAACGACGAAGCGGAATTAATCGCTTGGATCGATTAACGGAATACCCGACGTCGGCGGCGATGCTACCTCGCATGCCACAAGCGCGCAATAGCCTCGGCGGCGCGATTTACGCCGTTTCGATTTAATAAGGGTCTAGATTGCTTTGTAATCTTTCAGCGGAACCCTGCGCCCGCGTTGTTAATTGCCTTATTCATGTCACAAAGCCATTCATGCTTGGATTCCCCATGGATCTTGACCTCGGTTTTCCCCGGTTAACGCCCGGTGATCCCCCGGTTATCCCCGGTGCTATCCTTGCGCGGGTTGGATTTCTGCTGGAAACAGAACTGTCATGTTGATGTTCGTCCTGGTCGCCGTTGCGATCGTCGTGTTGGTTTCTGCAGTCACCGCCTGGATCTGGTTTTCTCGCGAGGGAGTCCAAAATTCATCTGACGATCCCGAATGGCAAGTCCTGCTTGCCAAACGCGACGAGATCGAAAACGATGCCCTATTGCCGCCCGACACCCGCGAAACCCTGCGCCGGGAATGGGCCGAAATGGCCGCCGCAGTTCTCCCACAACGCCAGGTGCACGCCGCCTCGAGCAAACCCAGCGGACGCGCTGCCCTTGTGTTGAGCGTCACCAGCGCTTTGTTCGGTACGGCTCTCTACATGGTGACAGGGCGCTGGGATGTGACCGCCCTCCAGGTTGGGTCGGCCAACTCCGCATCTGCTCAGCCCGCCAGCCGCCGCGCCGCGACTCCCGGCCCAACCGGCGAACAGGCCAAGCACCCCGGTGACAGCGAAACGCTTGAGGAGCGGATCGCCAAACTCGAAAAGCGACTCGCTGAGAATCCTGCTGACCTCGACGGCTGGGTCCTTCTCTCTCGCTCGAGAGGGATTCAACGCGACTTTGCCGCTGCCAGCGCTGCGCTCGAAAAGGCGCTTGCATTAGCACCCGGACACCCGGACCTGCTTGCCGACCTGGCCGATACGTCCGCCATGGTGGCCGATCGAACCCTGGCCGGACGCCCTCTGGAGCTTGCCATGCAGGCGCTCGCCGCCGATCCGCAGCACCGCAAAGCCTTGTCCCTAGTTGCGACGGCCGCGATGCAAGCCAACGATCTACCCAAAGCCACAGCTTACTGGCACAAGCTTAGGGCCACCTTCGAGGCGGGGAGCCCCGATATTGCCCGGGTCGATCAGATCCTCGCCAACCTGGGTGACGCCGCGACGCCAGGCGCTGCTGACAGGGGCACCGACAGGGGCGCTGGCACAAGCGCTGATAAAGGCGCTGATAAAAGCGCTGATAAGCCCGCCAGCAAAAGTTCTGGCGAGATCACGGGCCAGGTCGCCCTTGGCCCTGAATTACTTGCGGGTCTCGCCAAGAAACCATTGCCACCGGCAGCGACCGTGTACGTGGTCGCCAAAATGGTTAGTGGGCCCCCAATGCCGGTCGCTGTCGCGCGCTTTCCGGCCGAAGAGTTGGCGGGCGGGCGAGCGGTATCGTTCAAACTCGATGATTCACAGGCCATGAACCCTGCCCTGAAGCTGTCAGGCGCCGACGTGGTAAACATCGAAGCGCGGATCTCGTTGGCTGGAACCGCAGGCCGACAATCAGGCGATCTCTTTATTGGGTCGAACAACGTCAAGGTTGGTACGCGCGATTTGCGCCTGCTGATTCAGTCCGTGGTGCCATGACCGCAGCGCCCCTGATCGAAGTCCAATCGCTCCCCCTGTCACGCGGCAAACGGACACTCGCCAAAGCGCTCTCATTTAAGGTTGCGGGTGGATCATTCCTGGAATTGCAAGGGCCCAATGGCAGTGGCAAAACCAGCTTGCTGAGGACACTTGCCCGCCCCACCACCCGACTCGAACCCCAGATCCAAAGACTCGAGGGCGCCGACGTTTTCTTGCTCGGCCAGTCGAGTGGCTTTCGCCCCGAACTCGAGGTCCGCGCCCAGCTCGCCCTATCGCTCACGCTTTACGGGGCGAAGGCCGACCCGAACCGGGTTCAGTCACTGCTCGAGCAGTTTGGGCTCGTCCGCCACGCCACGTATCGAGTCCGCCAGCTTTCGCAAGGCCAGGTGCGACGACTCATGCTGGCTGTGATGGCGGCGAGTGGTCGAACCGTCTGGTTGATTGATGAACCCTTGAATGCCCTCGATCTCAATGCCATCGCACTGTTTGAAGAGACCCTTAAGGGTCACCTCAGCGGCGGCGGCTCTGCGATCATCGCGACCCACAGGTCAATTCACCAGGCCATGCCGGCGCTTACCGCCTATTGCGCGGGAGTGTTTGCGCTGGGCGGTCCCAACCCACACCTCGAACCTCTGGCCTCATTGCCAACGCCATCAAACCACACCAATCCGGCCCCAGCCCGAGGGCGTGCAGGGCATCCACTGTTTTGGGTTCTTCGTCGTGAGCGTCTGCTGGCCATGGCACGCCCGCAAGACCTGGCATGGCCTTCGGTCTTTCACTGGATGGTGGTCACGTTATTCCCATTCGGACTCGGGAGTGACCCTGAGCTCCTGGCGCGGGCCGCAGGTGGTGTTTTCTGGATCAGTGCACTGTTGGCTGTGCTGATCGGAGCCACGCGATTTTTTGAGGCTGATTTCGAGCACGGGGTCCTGAGCGACTGTCAGACCGCTGGCCTCTCGCTCACTTGGCTCGTGACCGGTAAGATCATCGCGGCAAGCGTGTTCATCGGAGTCCCGTTGGCCCTGTCGAGCATTCCACTGGCTCTACTGTTTGGTGTCCCCGGTCACCTATTGCTGGTGTTGGGCGGCTCACTTTGGCTTGGCGTACTAAGTCTGGTTGCCGGGAGTTGCTTATTCTCGGCCCTGGGATTGATGGCTCGGCAGGCACAGGTCGTTATTTGTCTATTGGCAATTCCAATTTTCGTGCCCTTACTTATTTTTGGCACTGCCGTTCTCGAGGGTGACATGACCGCTCCGTTATTGACGCTGATCAGCCTCGCAGCATTGTTTTTACTGACGGTCCCTGCGGTCACAGCCCGGGTGCTGGACCTGGCGCTTGAATAACGTCTGACCGACCCTCGACAAAACCCGATATGCAGCCCCAATTCATCCTGCGTCTGAGTTCACCGCCCGTCTTCTTTCAAATGACTGGCAAGGCCCTGCCCTGGCTGATTGGCGCGTCGCTCATCCTCGGCGCAATCGGGCTTTGGAGTGCGCTCTTCGTCACCCCAACGGATGCTCAGCAAGGCGAGGTTTACCGCGTCTTGTACGTTCATGTGCCGACCGCCTGGATGTCGATGCTGTTGTACGTCGTAGCGAGTCTTTACGCCGGCTTGCATCTGGTTTTTCGGACCTCGGTCTCCGCGGTAATGATGCGGGCGATGCTGCCCACAGGCGCCTGGATGACCTTGCTGGCACTCGTAACCGGATCGCTTTGGGGTAAGCCCACGTGGGGGACCTACTGGATCTGGGATGCCCGTCTCACATTCGAGCTGCTGCTGCTGTTTATCTACTTAGGCCTGATCGCAGTCGCTTCGCTCATTGATGATGAACGCAAGACCGATCAGTTGCTCAGCGTGTTCACACTAGTCGGCCTGGTGAATATCCCGCTCATTTATTTTTCGGTGGTCTTCTGGAACACCCTGCATCAGGGCGCATCGCTATCCATGTCGGGGGGCTCCAAAATGGCGCCAATCATGAAAGCGACCCTTTTTGTGTGCGTCCTCGCGATGTGGCTGGGATGCGCCGCGCTCGCCATGGCCCGCGCACGCTGGCAGTTGGTTGACCGCGAACGCGATTCGGCCTGGACCGGGAGCGTGCTGGCATGAGCGCCACAGCGACGATCGCGGTCTGCGTGATGCTGACCTTTCTCGTCTTTGCCATCGATGCGTGGAGCATTCTGCGGGCGCGTCGCGCCATCCTTTACGTCGCGATGCAAGATCCGCTTGATCCTGATGTTCAATAAATCCCAATGCTGAATAAATCCCGCCGTACCCGCCTTCTTTGGATCCTTGGTCTTCTGGTCGCTGTCGGCGGCACGGTCTACTCCGTATTGCGGGTGTTCAACGATAATCTCGTTTTGTTTTACACGCCTACCCAGATCAAGGAATCTCCCCCCCCGGGGCGCACCTACCGACTTGGTGGCATGGTCGAGGAGGGCAGCCTCGTGCGTACGGGTGACGGTTTGACGATGCGCTTTCGGGTCACCGACCAACACAACGTCCTCGCGGTCACCTACACCGGAATCACCCCCGACCTTTTCAAAGAGGGGAAAGGTGTCGTCGCGCAAGGGCGCCTTGAAAATGGAATCTTCGTGGCCAGCGAGATTCTCGCCAAACACGATGAAAATTACATGCCACCCAAGCTCACCCAATGATTCCTGAACTAGCCCAACTCGCACTTTCGCTTGCGCTGACCCTCGCTCTGCTCACGGGCGTTTTTGGGTTGTGGCAGGTCACACGACCCGACTCCCCTTTGGTGAGCGTCGCCCGCTCGATGGCGGGTACCTCAGTCCTCGTGTTCAGCCTGATCCTGGCGTCCTTTGGTGCGCTCGTCGCGAGTTTTGTCCTGAGCGATTTTTCGGTCCAGAACGTGGCTGAAAATTCGAACGTTCTCCTGCCCTTGCCCTACAAAATAGCGGCTAGTTGGGGTTCGCACGAGGGCTCCTTACTGCTCTGGACCCTGATGCTGTCGGGCTGGACGGCAGCGGTTGCCTTATTTTCCAACCGTCTTGCACCGGGCTTTCGAGTTCGCGTTCTCGGGATCCTCCTGATCCTGCAGTTTGCGTTCGTCGGGTTCATGCTCGCCAGCTCCAATCCCTTCGAGCGCTTGTTGCCCGCCCCCCTTTCTGGGCGTGACCTGAACCCGCTCCTGCAAGACCCGGTTATGGTGAGCCATCCGCCCTTGCTGTACATGGGTTACGTGGGCTTCGCGGTGAGTTTTGCGTTTGCGGTCGCAGCGCTACTTGAGGGCCGCCTCGACCCCACCTGGGCGCGCTGGTCGCGGCCTTGGGCCAATGCGGCCTGGTCCTTTCTGACCGTCGGCATTCTGCTCGGCAGCTGGTGGGCGTATTCGGTGCTGGGTTGGGGCGGTTGGTGGTTTTGGGATCCAGTCGAAAACGCCTCTCTGTTGCCCTGGCTCGCGGGGACTGCGCTGATTCATTCGCTTGCGGTCACCGACAAACGCAATGCACTCAAGAGCTGGACCGTGCTCCTCGCGATGGTGACTTTTGCCTTATCGCTTCTGGGAACTTTTCTGGTTCGATCCGGCGTGTTGACTTCGGTACACGCATTTGCCGCTGACCCCAAGCGAGGCATTTTGATTCTCGGGCTCCTGGTCCTCGTGATCGGCTTCTCGTTCATCCTCTACGCAGCCCGGACCGGCAAAGTCGGTCTCGGCGGTCAGTTCAGCTGGCGGTCCCGCGAGTCTCTCCTGCTCATCAACAACGTGCTGATGGTGTCAGCCTTGGCCGCCGTCATGCTGGGGACCCTCTACCCGCTCGTGGTCGAAGTGTTGACGGGCAACAAAATGTCGGTCGGTCCCCCATATTTCAACGCGGTGTTTGCCCCGTTGTTACTGCCAGCGGTCTGGCTGATGGCGATCGCCCCTTACAGCCAATGGAAATCGATGCCGCTAGCCCAGGCGATGCGCTCCATGCTTTGGCCTCTGTTCGGGGCGATGGCGGTGACCGGATTCACGATCTGGCGCTGGGGCAAACCCAGTCTGTTACTGGTGTTGGGTCTAGCGGCCGCCGTGACTCTTGCTTATGCGACGGTGGCGCAGGCGCGTGAGCAACTCGCCAAACTGCGGCGCAACGGTGGATCGCCGTTCGTCATCGACCGGGCGCGCCAACTCGGAATGTCCTACTGGGGAATGATCATTGCCCATTTTGGTATTGCCGTCTTCGTGGCCGGGGTGACGCTGGTCAAGACTTATGAAGTCGAGCGCGACCTCGTCATGGCCCCTGGTCAGACCGAAAGTCTCGGTGAATGGCGCCTGACTTTTATCGGCGTGGACTCTGTACCGGGTCCTAATTATCAGGCGGGGCATGGCGTATTTGAGCTGACGCGGGGGAGCGGTCGGGAGATCACATTGATCGAACCTGAAAAGCGTCAGTTCACCGCCGGCGGACAAGTCATTACTCAAGCGGCCATTGAAGCTGGATTCTTTGGCGATGTTTATGTTTCACTTGGTGAGCCCGTCGCTTCTGAACGTGCACCTGTTCGACCAGCCGACCAAGCCTGGTCGGTCCGCATGTACCTCAAGCCCTTTATCAACTGGATCTGGTGGGGGTGCGCCCTCATGGCACTTGGCGGAATTTGTACGCTTTTCGATAAGCGTTATCAGCGCCTGCGCGCCCGGCCAGTTATTGCGGAGCCTGCAAGGTGATGCGATGGGTCCGGCTCGGACTACCGCTTCTGATTTTTGTATTGCTTGTGATCGTGCTGGCGCGAGGACTTGAATTTGATCCACGACATCTGCCCTCTGCGCGCCAGGGCAAACCGGCCCCCCGCTTCGAGGTCCCGACCCTGGGGTCGGATCAGGTGTTTACGACCCAATCGATGTTGGGCAAAGTCTGGGTGATCAATGTATTTGCGTCCTGGTGCACCGCCTGCGTGATTGAGCATCCGAAATTACTCAAGCTCTCCAAGCGACCTGATTTCAATCTGGTCGGACTGGCCTACAAGGACGAGCCCGCGGCAACGGCGCAGTGGCTTCGCCAACACGGCGACCCCTACCGGCAGATTGCGCTCGACCTGAACGGGCAAGTTGGGATCGATTACGGGGTTTATGGGGTTCCCGAGACCTACGTCATCAATCCACAGGGCGTCATTACGTACCGTCATGTGGGCCCGATCGACGACGCATTTTTTGACCAACATGTTGCCCCATTGCTGGCGGCCAACCCCTGAATCGGGCGACACCGATGAGTACCGAGCGCAATCCCACCAACGCCGGCAAACCCGCAGAAGCCGGTGTGGCCGCCAACGACTTGCCCCGCTCGGGAGGGCCCGGTGACAGCGCAGAGATTGCGCGGGTGCGAACGCTCACTGAACAACTGCGTTGCCTGGT
>RFVZ01000390.1 GCA_009922405.1 Betaproteobacteria bacterium | reverse complement strand
ACCCTTCCCGGTGAGACGACTCAGAGACAGCTTGGGATACCCACTGAGATAAGGAAACACAACAATGTCATCTACATTTACACAACCAATTCGTGTATTTAAGCGTAACAACCCAACAAACGACGGCACAATCGCCCCAGATAACACTGGCGCGGTACGCCTAAGCCAACAAGACGTAATTTTAAACCCAATTACGGCCGTAACTGCTACAGCTACCACGCTAACAACTGCCCCCGTTGGCACAACCACAGCGGTTCCTTTTGTGTTGCCAGCCGGCTCTATTATTGAGTCAATTTCTCTTTATCAAACCACAGTCCCTGTTGGTTTAACTGGTGGCGTGATCACTGTATCAATCAGCATCACCAATCCATCAACTGGCGCTGTGACTACTACCGCTATCGGAACAATTACCCCAACAGCGGCCGGTGGCCGTATTGCTGGTGTGTTTACCGCTAGTGCGGCTGTTGCAGCTATTATTGCTAACATCGGCCCACTTGACGCCACATTGACATTCTCCGCAGCAGCGGTGACAGTATTGTCAAGCGGCTCTTTGGGTGGCACATTGGATGTTGACTACACGGCACGTAACAATGACGGCTCTATCATCGCCTACGGTTCTGGTTATACCAATAACTAATTAAGACGGCGGGGCAACCCGCCTCTTTTAACCTTTAGGAGAAATAGATGTCAACATTAGTAGATGTATTTACAAACCATTTAAACGCAAGCGGTCAAACCTTTACGGGTCCTGGGCGTCTTGCTGGGTGGCAAGTAAAACCCGGCGGAACAGCCGGCTCAATATTGTTTTATGACAATACATCAGCAACCGGAACAGCAGTAATGGAAATTGATTTAACAACCAATACCGCAGTTATCTCAACATTGTTGCCGGGTAATGGAATTCGTTTTTCTAATGGCTGTTACATTACATTGCCAGCAAGTTCTGCAATAACAATATTCTGGGGCTAGTAAATGCCTGTCTACCTTGATACTCGAGGTAACAGCGTACTATCTGTAGCGATCTGTGATCGCTGTAGCAGGAAGTTTGCGTACACCGAACTCATGCCCGACCCCAACTTTCCGGGGATGCGGGTGTGCAAGGACGACCTAGATAATTATGATCCCTGGCGCCTTCCTGCGCGCCAGACTGAAAACATCGCCTTGCGCTTCCCAAGACCTGACGTGTCTGTCGCAGTAACGCCCAACATGCTTAACACCCAGGGCAACCCAAACAACCCACAACAGTACAACAATATGTTCTTAGAGGGCATACTCCCAGCCGCTGCCGCACAGGGCGATCTAACGACCGCCAGCGGTGTCGACCCGACGCTAAGAATATCAATCAACTCCATCACGCCAAGTGTCGGAACTCGAATTGGTGGGTACACAGCAAATATTTTAGGCAGCAACTTTAATAACATAGTAAGTGTAAGCGTTGGCGGCGCTCCCGCAGAGTTTAATGTGATTGACCCAAACAACATGCAGATAACACTGCCACCGTATGGTGTGGCGGGGAATGTGACCATTATTGTAACTTCAAGAACAGACTCAACGATTGCGTTAAACATATTTAGGTACACCTAACATGGCAAACCAGTCAATAACACAACTACCCGTCGCCGGCGCGCTCACCGGCGAAGAGGTGACCGTTGTCGTCCAGCGCGGTGTCACCAAGCAAACCGCACTACAAAATGTTTCAAATCTTGGCGGACCCACCGGACCAACAGGACCAGTTGGCCCCACCGGACCCACCGGACCACAAGGACCGACAGGAAGCACAGGCGCGCCGTCTAATGTAACAGGCCCCACCGGACCGCAAGGAGCCATCGGGCCCACCGGCCCAACCGGACCAACAGGCGCAGCGTCAAGTGTGGTAGGCCCCACAGGGCCCACGGGCGCGCAAGGATCAACAGGCCCAACCGGACCAACCGGGCCGCTAGGTAACACCGGGGGCATAGGCCCACAAGGCCCCGTTGGCTCAACAGGGCCAACAGGACCCACCGGACCAGTGGGACCTCAGGGACCGCAGGGCTCAATTGG
>RFVZ01000389.1 GCA_009922405.1 Betaproteobacteria bacterium | reverse complement strand
TGAACGCTTCGACGGGTGCCCTGACGGTTCATCGAATCAGTACAGTCATTGACTGTGGGACGGTAATACATCCGGATGCGGTGCGGGCTCAGATTGAAGGTGCAGTGGCCCAGGCCGTAGCCGCGACCCTTTACGGCCAGCAAACCTTTGTCAATGGGGTGCCACAAGTAACCAACTTCAATCGCTACCGGTTGCTGCGACTGCAGGACATGCCACAGGTCGATGTACAGATCATCAGCAATGGCGACGCTCCCGGGGGCGTTGGCGAACCCGGCGTGCCGTGTGTGGCGCCAGCGATTGCGAATGCCCATGCCCGCTTGGTGGGGCCAACGGCGCGTCGGCGCAGCCTGCCAATGTTTCCCGGTGCAACGCTCTCTGGTCTCTAGCACGACGACCTTGGAGATTCCCTTGAGTGGATTAACCTACACTCGTTGGGTGGGGCAACAGCCTCAGACCTTTAACGGAAACCCAGATCGTATGAAAGCCTTCCTGATAGACCCCGCCATCCAAAGCGTTACTGTTGTCGAACTACGCGGCGGACTCGATGAAATCCACCAGCTCGTCGGCTTCGATACGTTGGGCTCCGATGAGATAAACGCCGCTGGCGATCGCCTTTTTTTCGATGAAAAATGCTTTATTCGGAACGAACCAGGTGTTGGTCGCTTTAAGTTCGCCAGCGAGCCCCCTGTAGCGGGCCGGGGCGTTATTGCTTGCGAGGTCGATGGTGCTTTTCAGGATTGTTCACTGACCTTGGACGAGGTCGAGCAAAAGCTGGTGTTCACCCCGAGCAATTGAATTTGAGCCGGGGCGTCAATCGTTCCGGCGTAAAACGGCTGACCATGAGGCGGTTGCGACTGCCCGTGTGATGGATAGTTTGCGCGCGAGAACTTCGTGGGCAATTTCGCCTGCGACCGCACGAGAGGCCCTCACGAAAGGTGAAGGTGTTTTCCGGTTGCGTGCGGTGTGACCAACGCAAGCGATCGCCGACGGGGTTCGATCAAGGCCTTTGGAAATTTGGAGGGGCCATGGATACAACCACGATCGAAACCTTCCTGAAAACGACAGCGGTCGACCTGCTGATCAAGATCCTGGCGGCGACCGCATTCTGGATTATCGGTCGGTGGCTCATCTCGTGGGTGACCCGACTGGTGCGGACCTCCATGGATCGCAACCGGATGGATCAGACGCTTAACAAATATCTGAGCGCCATCATCACCGCTTCGCTGAACCTGCTGCTTGTGCTGGGCATCCTCGGCTACTTCGGCGTCCAGACGACCTCATTTGCTGCGCTGATCGCCGGTGCAGGCGTTGCCATCGGTGCCGCATGGAGCGGAATGCTAGGAAACTTTGCTGCAGGTGCATTCATGCTGGTGCTACGACCGTTCAAGATCGGGGACCTCGTCGGCATCGGCGGCATCACCGGGACCGTCCATGAAATAGGTCTCTTTGGTACGACGATCATAACGCCCGACCATGTGATGACGATCGTTGGCAACACCAAGGTGTTTGGTGAAACGATCCTGAATTACTCGACCCTGCCCGTCCGGCGGGTTGATCGAGTTGCACAACTGGCGTCCGGCGTGAATCCTGAGGATGCGATGGCGCTCCTGCGCGCTGAGATCGCTCGCATCCCAAATGTCGCCACTTCGCCTGCCCCCGAGATCAACCTGCTCGATCTCAATCTGATGGGCTGTGTGATTGCGGTGCGGCCCTATTGTCAAAACAGTTGTTACTGGCAGGTCCTCTTCGACACCAATGCGGCCATCCTGCGCGTTGCCGAAGCAGCGAACTGGCCCGCCCCGATGCCGGTCGATGCAACGCCTAACCCTTAGCTCCACCGGGCGCGCTGCGCCAAGGCCCTCGGTTCACGTTCCGCGCCCACCAACACCACGAACCCGGTGCGCACGACCGTGAAATGCAGCTTGGTGATTGGCAGACACCAGATCGAATGATCGCCCTTACCAGGACGCACCAGACAGCAGCCAGTCTGCCCGAGCAAGCGCAAGAGTTCCGGCGTAAAACTGCTGACCATCAGGCGATT
>RFVZ01000388.1 GCA_009922405.1 Betaproteobacteria bacterium | reverse complement strand
CAATCGCATTCAGAAGGTGCGCAACAGCGAGTGGTTGCAGGTCGACGTCGCCCGTATCGATCAGGATGGCGCGGTCGGCACCAAGTGCCAGAGCGGTGCGCAGCGTTTCCTGACAAGCAGCGGTGCCGCAAGACACCACCACCAGTTCGGTCGCTACGCCTTTTTCTTTCAATCGGACCGCTTCTTCAACCGCGATCTCATCGAACGGGTTCATCGACATCTTGACGTTTGCGATATCCACCCCGGTCTGGTCGCTCTTGACCCGTACCTTGACGTTGTAATCGACCACCCGTTTGACCGGGACGAGAATCTTCATCAATCGACACTCCTGCAACATTGAGGTGTTGGTTCAACAGAACATTATAGTGAAGGGTACACTCCCGCGCGCTGAGCCAACTTGACGCTCACCCACTTGAGGACCGTACGCCGTGCATCGTGGATTTCTTCAGGCAATCCTTTGCCTGCTCACTGCCGGAACGGCCATTGCCGCGCCCGCGGTCGAGGCTGACCCCCTGGCCGTATTTGTCCAGCAGGACGCCGTACGCAGTTTCATTAACCTCATGGTCCAACGGCACGGATTTGAAGCCGAGGCGCTCGAACGTCTGCTGGCCAAGGCCCAGCGCAGCGACGCCGCGATTCGACTCAGTGCGCCGACCCCGCCGGGAATGACGCCTTCGTGGAATGCCTACCGCAGCCGATTTATCGAACCCATCCGATTGGGTCATGGACTCGAATTCTGGCGCGAGAACGCAACTGCCTTGACCCGGGCCGAGCGGCAATTCGGTGTGCCGGCGGAGGTCATTGCAGCCATCATTGGGGTTGAAACGATCTATGGCCGTAACACCGGCAATTTTCGAATCATCGACGTGTTGTTGACTCTGGCCTTTGTCGACGGCCGCAGGCCCGATCTGTATCGAGACGAACTTGAGGCGTTTCTGCTCTGGACCCGCGAGTCGGGCGTCGACCCTCTCGAACCCCGGGGCTCCTACGCGGGGGCGATTGGGCTGCCGCAATTCATGCCTTCGAGCATCCGCCGCTGGGCGGTCGACTTTGACGGAAGTGGACGCCTCGACCTGCGCGCCAGCACGGTTGATGCCATCGGGAGCGTCGCCAACTTCCTCGCCGGGCACGGCTGGCAAACCGGTGCGGGCGCCACCTGGGAGGCGCGTTTAAGCGCCACTGCCGATTTGGAAGTGTTGACGAAAGAGGGTATCGAACCCAAGTTCACTTCAGCTCAGCTGGCGGCCCAGGGCGTTACTAGCCGCTTGGCGGGGAAGAATTTTTGGGTCGTTACCCGCTACAACCGTTCGCGCTACTACGCGATGGCCGTTCTGGAATTTGCCACCGCGCTGCGTAAGGCCCGCGAGTCTGCTCAAAGAGCGGGCATCGACGCCACGCCCAAATCGCTAAAAAAAACGACGAAATCGAGAGGTCAACAGAACCGCAGCAAGGCCACCAAGAGCCCCAAACGAGCTCCGACCAAAAAACCGACTGACCCCGCGCTGAACTGAGCCGCACCGACCCGCGTTGAACTGAACCGCGCTGAGCTGGCCCGCTCCGGTCAATCCGGAAAAAGCCCGGTCGACAGATAACGATCGCCGCGGTCGCAGACGATGAAAACAATCGTCGCGTTGGTCACGGTTTCGGCCAATCTCAGGGCAATACAGCAGGCCCCGGCGGCCGAAGGACCGCAAAAAATGCCTTCAGTCCTGGCCAATTGCCGCGCCATGGATTCGGCGTCAGCCTGCGAAACCTCATCGATCTGGTCAATGATCGCATGGCGTCGAATCGCCGGGACATAGGCGGGGGGCCATTTTCGGATGCCCGGGATCGACGAACCATCGGTCGGCTGAGCGCCAACGACAACGACCTCCGGTTTCATTTCCTTGAGGTAGCGCGAGACGCCGGTAATGGTCCCGGTCGTACCCATCGCCGATACAAAGTGCGTTACCTGCCCACCCGAGTCACGCCAGATCTCGGGGCCGGTTGATTCGTAGTGAGCGAGCCAGTTGTCGTCATTAGCGAACTGATCCAGCACGCGCCCTTCGCCCC
>RFVZ01000387.1 GCA_009922405.1 Betaproteobacteria bacterium | reverse complement strand
CCCGGATCTGCGCGTCTACAAGCGCTCACGCAAGTAGATCAATCCGCCTGATCCCATCGACGCAATTAAATTTCGGATGGACCAGTCTGGTCGGTTGGCAAGGCATTCAACTGGTTGACCATGCCGTGTGTGATGGAGTCCGGCAACCGTGGCATGGGCAAGTGAGCCTGGGCCATGAGCAAAAACAAGTCTTCGTCGCTGTCAATTCCGAGTGCCTGCACAACCTCTTCGTCGGTGAGTCGGCCCAGGGAAAAGTCAAGTAGCACCTTAAAATTCTGGTTTCCAGTCGATTCCGCCGCCTCAAAGGTCTCGACGAGGTGACGCAGTTCAGCGTTGAACAAAGCATTGACCGATGTATCGGTCTTGGCCGCGATGACCTTGGCGCGCTTAAGCAGTTCCGGATCAACGGATCCAGTGAAATTAACTGTACTCGCCATTAGTGTCTCCTCCCGACGTATTGCACACAATTAAGCGTAGCGCGTAACTATGTGTTTCCGTCAAACTGAGTGGACCCACGGCACGAATCGATTCATCAAGGTCGCTGTTTCCTTTGCGACGACACCGGCGCAGTTCTGCTCCTACGCAACCTGTTGAGCCAGCCACACTTCAGCCGCTCCGCCTTGGGCGCGTCCCAACCAATGCACAATACGTAGCGCTAGATCGCAGCCAGTCCGTTGAGAACCTTGGAAAGGGTTGGCTGGTCGTCCGTCTCAACACTTAATACGGCGTTCTCGATGAAAACCATCTCTGCAGCTGGCCCTCTAGCTCACGCGAGCGCCGGCGCGCGTGAGGCCGCTCGGTTGCGCCTTATGGAACGGTTGCGTTCACAAACGCCGGTGGGGACGCGCGATTGGGCGCGTAACGACCTCTACCAGCGGCCCCCTAGGCTGTCGGGGCTTGGAGGGTGTTCGCGCCGCAGCAACCCATCTTTCAAATTGCACTAGATGAATTCTTCGCCGGTGAACCCGATCCACTGACCGTGGCGTTGCTGGCTTGAGGATTCGAGCGACATGGGCATGGGGGGTCGGTGCAGGAGTCCTTCTAGCCTCACTAGCTTTCTACTCCCTGAATGTTGAACCTGACTGGGTCGAGGTTACGACTCATACGTTCGGGGTAGGGCAGGTCGATGGGTCGAATGGCAAGATTCGGATCATTCAGATTTCTGACCTTCATTTGCACGGAGTTGCCGAACGCGACGAACGCCTGGCGAAACAGATCCGTGAGCTCAACGCAGATGCGGTCGTTTTCACCGGTGACATCATCGATCGGGCAGAAAACCTGGAACTGCTCGCCTCATTCCTCTCGGCGCTGGGTCCCACTCCACGGATCGCGGTTCTGGGCAACTGGGAGTATTGGTCGAAGGTTGATCTGAAGCGCTTGCGAGCGATCTACGAGTCTGCGCCACAGTCTTTACTGTTGGTGAACCAGAAGGCTAACGTGATGCTGAAGGGTCGCGAGATCGAATTTATCGGGCTTGATGACTTCACGGCCGGAAAGCCTGATACGCGGTTGCTGCGGTCGCAGACTTCCTCGATAGTGCGGGTCGTACTGCAACATTCACCAGGCTTGTATGAGGAGCCCGATCTGCCCGTCGCTCCTCAAAACCAGATTTGCCTATCCGGCCATACACACGGAGGCCAGGTGACTTTGTTTGGACGGCCGTTTTGGACTCCAAGGGGTAGTGGGCGCTTCCTGGCTGGTTGGTATGAGACCCCAAGTTGTCGGCTTTATGTATCCCGCGGGGTCGGAATGTCCATTTTGCCGATCCGTTTTGGCGCGCGCCCGGAGGTGGCGGTATTTGAGTTGTGATCACATCGCCATCATTCGAAAGGCCCTCTCCGTCGTTCGCCCGCAGTTTCGGCTGGACTTCAACGAGGGCATTCATGGGCTGCCTCGCTGGGCTCGCGTCTGGCATCACGGCCGCGCGCTCGCTGCGTCGCTCGACGTCAACCCAGCGGTCCTCGCGTGGTTTGCCTTCTTGCATGATAGCCAGCGCCATAACGACCGTCGCGACCCCGAGCATGGTGACCGGGCGGCAGATTTCGCAGTCGGGTTGCGC
>RFVZ01000386.1 GCA_009922405.1 Betaproteobacteria bacterium | reverse complement strand
CAACGGATCAGCATCACACAGGCGCTAGAAGCCGCGCAAACCAGAGTGCTAGAGAATGCAAAAAACGATCTATACATCAGCCGAAGAGCAGACGTTGATGACGCGGTTGTGGTCACCCGCAATAGCGAACGATCCTGAAGCGTTTGTACTGTTCGCGTTTCCTTGGGGCCAACCCAACACACCGTTAGCTAAGTTCAGCGGTCCGAGGAAGTGGCAGCGCGAGATCCTGCGTGACATTACCAAGCACATCAAAGTCAACGAAGGTAAGGTCAACATGGACACGCTGCGCGAGGCGGTGTCCAGCGGACGGGGTATTGGTAAGTCTGCGCTAGTTAGCTGGCTGATACTATGGATGCTGTCCACGCGGATCGGCTCGACGGTGATCGTGAGTGCCAACAGCGAAGCGCAGTTGCGCTCCGTCACTTGGGGCGAACTGACCAAGTGGCAAGCGATGATCATCAACTCCCATTGGTGGGAGATCAGCGCGACTAAAATCGTACCGGCGCAATGGCTGACCGAACTGGTAGAGCGGGATCTTAAGAAAGGGACGCGCTACTGGGCAGCGGAGGGCAAGCTGTGGAGTGAAGAAAACCCCGACGCCTATGCGGGTGTGCATAACCACGACGGGATGATGTTGATCTTTGACGAGGCGTCAGGTATTGCCGACGCGATCTGGTCAGTCGGTGCGGGCTTCTTTACAGAAAACATTCTGGACCGCTACTGGTTTGCGTTTAGCAATCCCAGAAGAAACAGCGGGTACTTCTTTGAGACGTTTAATAGTAAGCGTGACTTCTGGCAGACGCGCCAGATAGATGCGCGCACGGTCGAGGGGACGGACAAGCAGGTCTACGAGCAGATCATCGCGGAGTATGGCGAGGATTCGATCCAGGCGCGCGTTGAGGTGTACGGTGACTTCCCAAGCGCGGGCGAGGATCAGTTCATATCGCCAATGATTGTCGAGGACGCATTCAAGCGGCCTAAGTACAAGGACGAAACCGCGCCTATAGTGATAGGGGTAGATCCGGCGAGGGGTGGACTGGACTCAACTGTGATTGTTGTCCGACGCGGGCGTGACATTGTGGCGATCAAGCGGTACAAGGGCGAAGATACGATGTCAATTGTCGGTCGTGTGATTGACGCAATTGACGAGTTCAAACCGACGTTGACTGTAATAGACGAAGGTGGTTTGGGTTACGGTATACTTGACAGGCTAAACGAGCAACGGTATAAGGTGCGAGGGGTGAACTTTGGTTGGAAAGCCAAGAACCCCGTAATGTGGGGCAATAAGCGGGCTGAGATGTGGGGCGCGATGCGCGAGTGGTTAAAGACCGCCAGCATCCCGCAGGACAAGATGCTCAAGGATGATCTGGTTGGGCCGATGAAAAAGCCCAACTCAGCGGGCACGATCTTTCTGGAAGGCAAGAAAGAGATGAAGTCTAGAGGGTTGGCATCACCTGACGCAGCCGACGCGCTGGCGGTGACCTTTGCCTATCCTGTAGCGCACCGTGAGTACGTCGAACGGCCCCGTACTCTTACGATGAGTCGTGAATCAATGGCCGGATCTTGGATGGGTGCATAATGCTCAAGAAATCGTCTAGCGCAAAAGCCTTCAAAGAAAACATCAAGACTGAAGTAAAGGCCGGTAAGCCGGTCAAGCAAGCAGTCGCAATTGCATACGCAACCAAACGCGCGGCGGCAAAGAAAT
This sequence comes from Betaproteobacteria bacterium, assembly GCA_009922405.1. Lineage (GTDB taxonomy): Bacteria > Pseudomonadota > Gammaproteobacteria > Burkholderiales > Burkholderiaceae_E > RFPW01. The sequence goes on along the minus strand of RFVZ01000386.1, from coordinate 365 downwards.
GAAGCCCGGACTCTACGCCAACATTAACGCCAAAAAAGCACGTATCGCTGCTGGTTCTGGCGAGAAGATGCGTAAACCCGGAACTTTCGGAGCGCCAACCGCTAAAGACTTCAAAGAGTCTGCAAAGACTGCCAAGAAGAAATGAAGAAAGGCGTGTCGCTATCGGTTGGGCGTGGCGAGAAGTTGCCAGTTAAACAGGGTGCTGGACTGACCGCCAAAGGGCGTGAGAAGTACAACGCAGCGACTGGTAGTAACTTAAAAGCACCAGCGCCTAACCCCAAGACCGAAGCGGACAAGGGCAGAAAGTCTAGCTTTTGCGCTAGAATGGAAGGCGTTGTGGCCCACGCTAAAGGCGATGCGGAGCG
>RFVZ01000385.1 GCA_009922405.1 Betaproteobacteria bacterium | reverse complement strand
TTTGAGCGCGCGATGTCCAAGGACCTCAACGTCGGGGCCAAGGTCACGTACCGCGATCTGAAGACCGCGATTGATGACCATTGCGACGACCGTCCCTTCATCGCCTGGGCTGGCCGGAATGGCGTCGATGCATCGAACTTCGGCTATAACTGCGCCCTCTTCAATCCAGGCATCGCCAATACCTTTATGGTGGACTTTGGTGATGGCAAGGGGTTGCGCAAGGTTGCTCTGAGTGCCGCCGAGCTGGGCATCCCGAAGGTCAAGCGGACCTACGCGGCGCTCGATCTCTTCGCAGAGCACCCGTTTGACGGCAAGTGGTACGGCAAGGTGAACTACACCCTCTCGCGCAACTCGGGCAACACCGAAGGTCAGTTGCTCTCAGACATTGGTCAGGGTGATGTGTCAACCACGCAAGCGTTTGACTTCCCGGAATTCAGTCGCAATGCGAATGGCCGTTTGCCAAACGACCGCAAGCATCAGATGAAGGCCTACGGTTACTACCAAGCCACGCAGCAGATTGGTCTCGGCAGCAACGTTTTGTTGGCGTCGGGTCGGCCAAAGAACTGTATTGGTAACGCACCGATCGCTACAGCCTCGTCGACTCCGTACACTCCGGGATCGCCCGTCACGAACTACTCAGGCTACGGCTCTGCGTATTTCTTCTGTAACGGTGTGGATTCGCCGCGCGGCTCCTTGGGCACTTTGCCCAATACCGTTCGCCTCGACCTGAACGTGTCTTACCTCCCGACCGAGTACAAAGGCGTGTCGCTCAAACTGGACGTCTTTAACGTATTCAATCGGCAGTCGACCGAGGTAATCGAAGAGCGGCTGAACTCGGGCACCGGTCTACGTTCGCTGTATGGCACCCCGTTGTCCTACTCGGCACCGCGTTCGATGAGGATCTCGGCACTGTACGAGTTCTGATCGCTGGCCTAGGTCAAGCTCAGAACGAATCGGCCGGGACCTCAAAATCCCGGCCGATTTTTTTCACCCCTGAGTTGGCACCCAATTCAGCCAACCCGCGGTTGGTTACAGACGTTGGTTATGCTAGGGTTTCGCCTTAGATCATTCATTTTCAGTTCTGAGGAAGCATCGCCTTGAAACTCGGTTTTTCTGCAGCCCTCGGGCGCTTTGTTTTGGTTGTCGGCCTGCTCGGTTCAGCATCACTCGCTACCCACGCTCAGACACCGCTACCCCCGCCTGCCACCGATAGCGCCGCGGCGTCGACTGGTGCGACCGCAACAGCTACAACAGGCGTGGGAACAACCGCGACCCAAGCCGCTGGGGCTTCAGCCGCATCATCGGCTGAATCGACGGCAAACCCCTATGGAATCGGTGCCCTCTGGGCCCAGGGCGATTTCGTTGCCCGCGGAACCTTGCTGATTTTGATTCTGATGAGCATGGGAACCTGGTACGTCCTGATTACCAAGTTGATCGAGCAAGGCAAAATCCTCAAGCAAGCTCAAGCGATTGATGACGAGTTTTGGTCGTCTGGCGCGGTGAACGCGAAAATCCAGGCCCTGGACGAAGACAGCCCCTTCCGTTACATCGGGGACAAGGCCCTGCAAAGCGCGAACAAATTCAGCAGCGTCAGCGCCAACGTGGACCTGCACACTTGGCTCGGTACGTCGGTCCAGCGGACCTCCGCGAAGGTGCAGGGTCGCCTACAGATGGGCTTAGCTGTTCTGGCCACCGTCGGCTCGACGGGCCCTTTTGTCGGTCTTTTTGGCACCGTCTGGGGGATTTACCACGCGCTGGTCAGCATCGGCATCTCGGGCCAGGCCAGTATCGACAAAGTGGCCGGTCCGGTCGGTGAAGCACTGATCATGACCGCGATTGGTCTAGCCGTCGCTGTGCCGGCTGTGCTGGGCTACAACTGGCTCGTGCGGCGTAACAAGGAAGTGATGGAGGCAGTCTCCGCGTTTTCGGGCGAGTTGCATTCTGCCCTGCTGGCCCACGTCAAGCGTTAACCCGACGTTGACTGGGTCACCTGAACCGACTTTCCGAGAAGGCCTGCCATGGCGATGAATGTGGGTTCGTCCGGGGAAGAGGACGAGGTCTTGAACGCGATTAACACGACGCC